>JBKJYX010000293.1:0-4976 GCA_046715575.1 Sphingomicrobium sp.
GGGAGCGCTTGATCGCCTTGGCCAGCTCGCGCTGCTTCTTGGTGGACACCGCGGTGATCCGCGACGGGACGATCTTGCCGCGCTCGGAGATGAACCCCTGGAGCAGGCGGACGTCCTTGTAATCGATCGTGGGAGCGTCTTTGCCGGAGAACGGGCAGCTCTTGCGGCGGCGGAAAAATGCACGGGCCATCGCTTAGACTCCCATCTCTTCGTCGCGGGGACGGTAGCTTGGACGATCGCCGCGGTCGGGGCGGTCGCCCCGGTCACGGTCGCCGCCGCGGGGGCCGCGGTCGCCTCGGTCACCGCGTCCATCGCGATCGCCCCGTCCGTCACGGTCGCGGTCGCTGCGGCGCATCATCGCCGACGGGCCCTTCTCATGCTCATCGACGCGGATGGTCAGGAAGCGGATGACATCTTCGTTGATGTTGGTCTGGCGCTCGAGCTCGGCGACCGCGGCCGGGGGCGCGTCGACATCGAGCATCACGTAATGCGCCTTGCGGTTCTTGGCGATGCGGTAGGCGAGGCTGCGAAGGCCCCAGGTCTCGGTCTTGACCACCGTCCCGCCATTGTCGGTCAGGATCTTGGTCGCGTTTTCCGCTAGCGCATCGACCTGGGCCTGGGCGAGGTCCTGACGCGCGAGGAAAACATGCTCGTACAGCGGCATGTTTGTTTCTCTTCGTTGGCCGATTGCTGACGCCGCACCGTGCGGACGCCCCTCCGGCTGTCGTTCAAAAGTACAGGGGCGACGAGCTAAGCCCGACGCCCCGGTAAGCGGCCCATTGCCGCAGCCACGCCAAAATGGCAAGTCTCAAGGCATGGCCACGCACCTGAAGACGGTCAAAACAAGCCCAGATCCGCTCGACGGGATGAGCCTGCCGGGGTGGCTGTATTACGACCCCGAGTTCTTCGAGGCGGAGAAGCGGGCGTTACTGCGGGCGGCGCCGCAGATCGTCTGCCATGAAAGCGAAATCCCTAATCCGGGCGAATGTCGCAGCCTCGAATATGTCGGTGAGAGCGTGTTCGTTATCCGCGGCGACGACGGCGAGGTGCGGGCGTTCGCCAATGTCTGCCGCCATCGTGGATCGCGGCTGGTCGACGGCACCGGCGGCTGCGCTAAGGTGCTGACCTGCCCGTATCATGCGTGGAGCTACGCGAGGGACGGGCGGCTGGTCGGGGTCCCGCATCGCAATGAATATCCGGGCCTCGAGACGGACAAATTGGGGCTGGTGCCGGTCGCGCTCGAGCAATGGCGCGGGTTCCTGTTCGTGACGCTCGAGCCGGGTGCTCCCAGCGTCGCCGAGATGATGGCGCCCTATGACGACGAGGTCGCGCCGTACCGGTTCGAGGAGCTGCGCGCGATTGGGCGGGTGACCAACCGGCCGCGGGCACTCAACTGGAAGACCATCGCCGACAATTATTCGGACGGGCTGCACATCCCGGTCGGGCATCCCGGGCTGACGCGACTGTTCGGCAAAAACTACAAGATCGAAGCGCGCGAGCATGTCGACCGGATGGAAGGCGAGCTGGTCGAGAAACCGTCGAGCAATCCGTCCGAGCGCGCCTATCAGCAATATTTGCCGGTGGCCGAGCATTTGCCGCCCTCGCACCGCCGCAAGTGGGTCTATTACAAGCTGTTCCCCAACGTCGCCTTCGACATCTATCCCGACCAGGTCGATTTCATGCAGTTCCTGCCGGTGTCGGCGACAGAAACGGTGATCCGCGAGATCAGCTATGCGCTGCCCGATGAGCGGCGCGATATGAAAGTTGCGCGGCACTTGAACTGGCGGATCAACCGGCGGGTCAATGCTGAAGACACCGAGCTTATCAGCCGGGTGCAGGCGGGAATGCAATCGCCGAGTTACGTCGCGGGGCCGCTGGGGACGAGCGAAGCGTGCCTGCGCAGCTTCGCGCAGAAACTGCGGCGGCTGATACCCGAGGCTAGGCTTGAGCGGCCCCCGCCGCCGGGATGGCTGCGCGCGAATTAAGCCGGCGCATCACGGTGCGGATTGCCAGCCCCGCCGCGAGCAGCACCAGGCACCAGAGGTTCGCTTCGAGACCGATCCCGTAGGTTGCAAAGGCGATGAACAGGATGCCGATGGCGATGGTCGCGCGAGCGCGCGTTCCCGGGCTGAGCTTCCAGGCGGCCAGGGCGCTGGTGAAGTAAACAACAATCACGGCCGCGGTCGACAGCAGGATGATGAAAGTGAACAGGTTGGCGGTGGCGCGACTGCTGTTCGCGAGCAGCAGCAGAATGGTCAGGCCCGACCCGACCATTTGCGACACGACCGGAGTATTGATGCCACGCGTTTTGGCCATGACGGCCGGGAGGTCGCCGCGCAACGCCATTGCGTAACCCAGCTCGCCGGTTCCAAGAATCAGCCCATTGAGGCAACCGATCGCGGCGATCGAGATCGCCAGGGCGGCGAAGGATGCGGCGCCATGTCCCCAGCCCGACACCAGCGCGTCGGCGAACGGAGCCGGCGAAACCGCGACGACGTCCGCCGGCAGGAGCATCTGGATGCTGGTCCCCGCGACCAGGTAAAGAATGACGACAAAGGCGGTGCCACCAAGCAAGGCGCGTGGGATCGTGCGCGCGGCATCACGGACCTTGCCGACCGGCGTGGTGGCGGTTTCGAAGCCGGTCAGCGCGAAGAAGGTCAACGCGGTGGCGGTGGCGATATTGCCAAAGGTGATCGGCAGCGACGGGAACGGTTCGTAGGCAACACCGCTCGCACCGCGCTGCACGAACAGCCAGATCACCGCCAGCAGCGGCAACAGCTTGATGGCCACGGTCACCAGCGAGAACCCGCCGGCCGCTCGCACCCCGATGGCATTGACGGCCGTGAGCAGGATGACGCAGCCGATCGCCAGGGGAACGATCATATCCGGTCCACCGAACTGCGGTCCAATGAAGGACAGGGCCGACACCGCACCCACCGCGACGGACGCCTGCGCCACCCAGTTGGAGACCCAGAACGCCCAGGCGACCAGGAAGGCGACCGTCGGACCAAATTCGCGCTCGATATTGGCCTGGATGCCGTCGCCGCCAAGTTGGGACAGCCGGGCGAGCGCGAAGACGATGCACAGCACACCGAGACCACTGATTAACCAGCCGATCAGGACGTTGCGACCGAGCGGCGCGAGGCTGACCGGGAGCATGAAAATTCCCGATCCGATGATCGTCCCGATTACCAGCGCCGAGGTCATCCAAATGCCGATGGTTTGCGGTTTGCCGGCTTGATTGCCCATGCGTTCCCCCCAGAACTTGGCTTTGTGACGCACGACGACTAGTCCGCGCCCGGACAAAGCATAGATCGGCTTGAATTACGATGCGCGCATTCCTTTTTCCGGGGCAGGGCAGCCAGGCGGTCGGCATGGGCGTCGCCCTGAGCGAAGCGAGCCGCGCCGCGCGGGATGTGTTCGAGGCTGTCGACGAGGCGCTCGGGCAGAACCTTTTCCGGCTGATGCGTGACGGCCCCGACGACGAGTTGCGGCTGACCGAGAATGCGCAACCGGCGATCATGGCCAATTCGATGGCGGTGTTCGCCGCCCTGACCCGCGAAGGCAATGTCGAGCTGGCCAAGGCGGCGCAGTTCGTCGCCGGCCACAGCCTCGGCGAATATTCTGCGCTGTGCGCGGCGGGATCGTTCAACCTGGCGACCACTGCCAAGCTGCTGAAGCTGCGCGGGCAGGCGATGCAGGCTGCGGTGCCGGTCGGCGTCGGCGCGATGGCGGCACTGCTCGGCGCGGATGTCGAGCTTGCGCGCAGGATTGCCGAGGCGGCCGCTAAGGGCGAAGTGTGCACGGTCGCCAACGACAATGATCCGGGCCAGGTGGTGCTGTCCGGGCACAAGGGCGCGATCGACCGCGCGATCGAGCTCGCCAAGGAGATGGGCGCCAAGCGCGCGGTCATGCTGCCGGTGTCGGCGCCGTTCCACTGCCCGCTGATGCAGCCCGCCGCCGAGGCAATGCGCGATGCGCTGAGCTATGTGTTGGTCGAGAAGCCCGCGGTGCCGATTTACGCGAACGTCACCGCCGCGCCGGAGACCGATCCGGACCGGATCCGCTCGCTGCTGGTCGACCAGGTGACGGGCATGGTGCGCTGGCGCGAAAGCGTCGCGGCGATGGCGGATGCAGGCATCGACGAGTTTATCGAGTTGGGGGGCAAGGTCCTCGGGTCGATGGTCAAACGCACCGCGCCGGATGTGAAGGTGTTGAGTGTGGTCGCGATCGCGGACATTGAAGCGCTGGCGAAGGAGATCGCATGATGTTCGATCTTGCGGGAATGACCGCGCTGGTGACCGGGGCGAGCGGCGGGCTTGGGTCGGCGATCGCGGTAGCGTTGGCCGGGCAGGGCGCTCGGCTGGCGGTGTCGGGAAGCAACGTCGACAAGCTCGAAAAATTTCGCGCTGGCCTTGGCGGCGACCATGTCGCGCTGCCGTGCAACCTGTCCGACGGAGCCGCGGTTGACGCGCTGGTGCCACAGGCGGTGGAGGCGCTGGGCGGCAAGCTCGACATCCTCGTCAACAATGCCGGGATCACCCGCGACAACCTCGCGATGCGGATGAAAGACGAGGAGTGGGACGAGGTCCTGCGCGTCAACCTCGAGGCCGCGTTCCGGCTGATGCGCGCGGCGGCCAAACCGATGATGCGCGCGAGCTTCGGGCGGATGATCTCGGTGACCTCGGTAGTGGCGGTCACCGGCAATCCCGGCCAGGCGAATTACGTCGCCGCGAAAGCCGGGTTGATCGGCCTCTCAAAGGCGATGGCGATTGAGCTTGCGACGCGCGGGATCACCGTCAATTGCCTCGCGCCCGGCTTCATGACTTCGGCGATGACGGACGCGCTTAACGACCAGCAGCGCGACAGCATATTGTCTCGCATTCCGATGGGCTCAATGGGCAGCGGCGAGGATATCGGCGCCGCAGCGGTCTATCTGGCTAGCCGCGAGGCCGGTTACGTCACCGGACAAACGC
>JBKJYX010000294.1:0-2898 GCA_046715575.1 Sphingomicrobium sp.
GGGTCTTACGACGGTGCCCGAATACGCCAATGACGTCGGGCGACCCGACATTGCGCTGGTCCGCCAGGGTCAACTCCCGCGCGCCTTCATCGAGCTGAAGGCGCCAGAGAAGAATCTCGATCCGACGCGTTGGCGTGATGCCCACGACAAACGTCAGTTCGGACGTTTTAGCGAACTTCCTGTGTGGGCACTTTCCAACTTTGGCGGCGCTCGCTTCTATCGACGCGGCGAGGGCGAGTTGGAAGTCCGCATTGTTCCGCCGGCCTCGCTCGACCCTACTAGCTCCGACAGCAAGGCCGATGGCGCAATCGATGGCCACGGTGCCGGTCCCTTCATCGAGATTCTCTCAGTCCTCGCCCAAGCCGAGCCGCCGTCACCGTCGAATGCTGAGCAACTCGCGGAGTTCCTCGCGCATGCCGCCCGGCTGGTTCGCGCCAGCGTGATCGAGAAGCTGGCACAGCTCGATGCGGCGGGACAAACTGACCGCCCGCTGCAGCTGGTTCGCGACGAGTTCCGCAATGTGCTTTACGCCCATCCGGAATCGGGGGGCTATCGCGGTGAATTCAACACGCTGTTTTCGGCCGCCTTTGCCCAGACGCTGGCGTTCGGCCTGTTGCTGGTACGGGAGGCGACCGACCAGCCGGTCGATCGCGATGCGTGGCGCCACATGCCGGACGAACACCCGCTGATGAAGACCGCGCTCCGGGTACTCAGCGAAGACGAAATCGTCGATCAGATTAGCCTTGGCTTCGATGTGATGTTCGACACCGTCAATGGCTTCGATCCGCGCATCCTCGCGCAACGGCCGGGCCGTGGAGACCCGATCCTTTATTTCTACGAGGAATTTCTCGGCACGTTCGATGCCGAGGCCAAGCAGCGCTACGGCGTCTATTACACGCCGGTCGAAGTCGTCCGTTACATGGTTGGCGCGCTCGACCGCGCGCTCAAGGACAATCTAGGTACGCAGGGTCTCGTCGATACCGGCGTGACGATCCTCGATCCGGCGACGGGTACCGGCACCTTCCTGCTTGGCATTGCCGAGCGCGTGAAGGAGCAGGTCGAGCGGACAGCCGGTCCCGGCGCTGTCGAGCCCGCGCTACGCCAGCTCGCCGAGCGGATGTTTGCCTTTGAGCTTCTCATCGGCCCGTACGCTGTCGCGCATTATCGCCTGCACCATGCGCTGGCCGAAAAGCCGACGCCAGGTAATCCCGTTCCGCCCTCTTTGCCACGGCTTGGCATCTATTTGGCGGACACGCTGGCCGAAGCCGGGACAGCAACGCCATTGGGGCGGCTCGGCTACGTCGCCGACGAAATCAAGAGCGAACGCGAGGAAGCCGATCGGATTAAGGCCGAGCAGCGCATCCTCGCGATCATTGGTAACCCGCCTTACTGGCGGTTTCAGGGCGTGAATCCGCGCGAAATTGTTGGCCCTTTTGTCGACGATCTATGGGATGACCTTAAAGAACCGGTCAGAGAGGCTGGCTGGACCAATCAGCTCAACACTTTTCCGGAATTTTCGGTCGCCTTTTGGCGCTGGGCGATCTGGAAGATGTTCGAGGCCGATAACGCGCCGCAAAAGGGCGTAATCGCGTTCATCACCAACCGCACCTTCCTGGCCGGCAAGCCTTATGCGGGCCTGCGCAAGATGCTGCGTGAGCGGTTCGACCGGATCGAAGTCATCGACCTGCGCGGTGATCTGCGGCGAGGCGAGAGAGCGGGCGTGCTGGACGACGAGGGCGTGTTTAACATCCAGGTCGGCACAGCGATCACCGTGGCAATCGCGGACGGATCGAAGGCCGAAGGCGAGCTGGCGGCAATCACCTATGCCGACAGCTGGGAGGAAGGTCTTTATGGCCGCCGCGCCAAGCTCGATGCACTTGAAGCCACAGCGGATGCGGGAAAATTTTACGATGGTGTCACCGTTGCGCGAGGAGAACTCGAGGATTTCAAACCTGCGCCATTCACAGGACAAGGCAATTGGATTTCATTACCCGACGCGTTCCTGTTTCATAAATCCGGTTGCAAGACCGGTGCTGACGACACTTTCGTAGCTGCGTCCCGGGACAGACTACGACAGCAAATTGCATCGTATTTCGCTGCCAATAATCGAACTGGACATGACTCCACCTTCGAGCGCGAGGTGATCTACCGTCCATTCGATAAACGGTGGCTTCATAATGAGTTACCGCTTCTCAACCGACCGGGTCCTCAGATGCAGAAAGTTTGGGGAACTGAAAACGTGGGCCTCTATGCCATGCCCTTCGCGACAGGAGCGGGCCCAGCAACGTGGTGTCATGCACTGCTTCCTGACTACCACAGCTTTCGCGGCAGCTATGGCGGTTACGCCTTCCCACTCTTCGACCGTCGGGCGGGCCATGGTCCGATCAACCTTCGGACCGAACTGATCGACGGCCTTTCGCTGGCCTATCATGCCCCGGTCGCACCGCAGGGCGTGTTCGACGCGATCCTCGGCCTGCTGTCGGCGACCAGCTACACGCTTCGCTTTGCGGAGGATCTGGAAGACGTCTTCCCGCACGTTCCTTTTCCGGCGAGCAAAGAGGTGTTTGATCGGGCGGCTGCCGTGGGCAGATCAATCCGCCAGGTGGAGACATTCGAACGGGCGCCCGACGCGCTCTACATGACCAGTTCAATAGCCCGGATCGAGACCACACCGCGTGGAAAGCTAGCCGCGATCCGTCCCGGCGATTGGGATCAGGGCAACCTTGTGATGTGCGACGACGGGACGGGCAAGGTAAGCGGCATTCCGGCGAACGTCTGGAATTTCGCTGTGAGCGGCTACCGCGTGCTGCAGAAATGGTTGGCGGGACGCGAAGGGATTCCTGTGGATAACGCGTTCCTTGCCGAATTTCGGGATATTACCGGAAGGATCAACGAACT
>JBKJYX010000295.1:0-6001 GCA_046715575.1 Sphingomicrobium sp.
GATTCCGCCTGCCGGCGACGCGGCGCGTCCCGATGTCGCCGCCGCGGCCGCCGACACGCATCCGCTGACCACCCAGCTGGTGCGCGTGCTCGATGAGCAGCACCAGGCGATCGGTCCGTGGGATCCGAAGCTCGATCCCGACACCGTGCGCAAGATGCTGCGCGACATGGTAACGGTGCGGGTGTTCGACGACCGCATTTACCGCGCGCAGCGGCAGGGGAAGACGAGCTTCTACATGAAATGCACCGGCGAGGAGGCGATCGCGGTCGCCGCCGCCACCGCCCTCGACCGCGAGGACATGCACTTCCCGAGCTACCGCCAGCAGGGCCTGCTCGTCGCCCGCGGCTATCCGCTCAAAGACATGATGTGCCAGATCTATTCGAACAAAGGCGACAAATTGCAAGGCCGCCAGCTGCCGATCATGTATTCGGACAAGGCGTACGGCTTCTTCTCGATCTCGGGCAATTTGGGCACGCAATTCCCGCAGGCGGTCGGCTGGGCGATGGCCTCGGCGATCAAGGGCGACAGCCGGATCGCGATGGGCTGGATCGGCGATGGCGCCACGGCCGAGGGGGACTTCCATTCCGCGATGACGTTCGCCGCGGTCTATAATGTGCCGGTCGTTCTCGCCGTCGTGAACAACCAGTGGGCGATTTCGAGTTTTTCGGGGATTGCCGGCGCCGAGCGGGCGACCTTCGCCCAGCGCGCGATCGGCTACGGCATGGCCGGCCTCAGGGTCGACGGCAATGACGCGCTGGCGGTCTATGCCGCGGTGCGCTGGGCGGCCGACCGCGCGCGATCCAACAACGGGCCTACGCTGATCGAGTTCTTCACCTACCGCGCCGAGGGCCATTCGACCTCCGACGATCCGTCCGGATATCGCCCGGTCAACGAGGCCAAGGCGTGGCCGCTGGGCGATCCGATCGAGCGGCTGAAGGCGCATCTCATCGCAATCGGCGAGTGGGACGAGGAGCGGCACGTGGCTTTGGCTGCGGAAACCGACGCGACCGTCCGCGCCGCTCAAAAGGAAGCCGAGAAGCTCGGCATCCTGCCGCAGCAGGGCAAGGACAATATCGGCAGCATGTTCGAGGACGTCTATGCCGACATGCCGTGGCACATCGCCGAGCAGCGCGACCAAGCGGTGGAAGAGTCGCGCTGATGGCCAACATGAACATGATCCAGGCGATCAACAGCGCCCACAAGGTGACGATGGCGCGCGACCCCGACATTGTCGTGTTCGGCGAGGACATCGGTTATTTCGGCGGCGTGTTCCGCGCCACCGAAGGCCTGCAGCGCGAGTTCGGCAGTAACCGCGTGTTCGATTCTCCCATTTCGGAAGGCGGGATCGTCGCCACCGCGGTCGGCATGGCCGCTTATGGCCTGAAGCCGCTGATCGAGATCCAGTTCGCCGACTATATCTACCCCGGCTACGACCAGATCGTCAGCGAAGTCGCCAAGATGCGTTATCGCACGGCCGGCGAATGGCCGATGCCGATGGTCATCCGGACCCCCTACGGCGGCGGCATTTTCGGCGGCCAGACCCACAGCCAGAGCCCCGAAAGCCTGTTCACCCACATCGCGGGCTTGAAGACGGTGATCCCGTCGACGCCGTACGACGCCAAGGGCCTGCTGATCGCCGCGATCGAGGACCCCGACCCGGTGATCTTCTTCGAGCCCAAGCGGATCTACAACGGCCCGTTCGACGGCCATCACGACCGCCCGGTGACGCCGTGGGCCAAGCATCCCGCGAGCGAAGTGCCCGACGGGCATTATACGGTGCCGCTGGGCAAGGCGGCGGTGGTCCGCAAAGGCGAGGCGCTGACGATCCTGGCTTACGGCACGATGGTCCACGTCGCCTTGGCGGCGGTCGAGGCTCAGGGACTGGACGCGGAAGTGATCGACCTGCGCACGCTGGTGCCGCTCGATATCGAAGCGATTGAGGCGTCGGTCGAGAAGACCGGCCGCTGCCTGGTCGTCCAGGAAGCGCCGCGCACGTCGGGCTTCGGCGCCGAGCTCGCCGCCCTGGTCCAGGAGCGCTGCTTCTACCACCTCGAAAGCCCGGTCGAGCGCGTCACCGGCTGGGACACGCCCTATCCGCACAGCTATGAATGGGCCTATTTCCCCGGTCCGAAACGCATGAAACGCGCGCTGGAAAAGGTAATGGCAGACTAATGGCCCGCTACGAATTCAAGCTTCCCGACATCGGCGAAGGCATCGCCGAAGCCGAGATCGTCGCCTGGCACATCAAGCTCGGCGACCGCGTCGAGGAAGACCAGCAACTGGCCGACATGATGACCGACAAAGCCACGGTCGAAATGGAAACGCCGGTCGCCGGCAAGGTGATCGAGCTCGCCGGGGAGGTCGGCGACCTGATCCCGATCGGCTCGGTGCTGGCGGTGATCGAGACCGAGGCTGAAGCCGAGAGTGCGAACGCGACCGCGGAAATGCCGATGGCCGACGGCGCCGAAACGCCGACGCAAGCGCAGGCAGATGCGCTGCCGACGATGGCGGTAGATAAAACAGAGGAATCCGTTCGTCCTGAGCGAAGCGCGAAGCGCGAAGTCGAAGGGCGCACTGAACCCGCGCGGGAGCAGCGCCCTTCGCCTTCGATCAGGACGAGCGATAAGATTTTAGCCTCCCCGGCAGTGCGGCAGCGCGCCCGCGACCTTGGCGTCGACCTGACCGAGGTTAAGACCACGAGCGACCGCATCCGCCACTCCGACCTCGACGCCTATCTCCTCTATAATGGCGGCTCCGTTTCCGGCCGCGGCGCCGCAACGCGGCAGGACGAGACGATCAAGGTCGTCGGCCTCAGGCGCAAGATCGCCGAAAATATGCAGGAGGCGAAGCGCCGGATCCCGCACTTCACTTTGGTCGAGGAGTTCGACGTCACCGCGCTCGAAGAAACTCGGGCGATGATGAATTCCGATCGCGGCGACAATCCCAAGCTCACCTTGCTCCCCTTCCTGATCACCGCGATGGGCAAAGCAATCGCCGAGTGGCCGATGCTCAACGCAACCTTCGACGACGAGGCGATGGTCCTGACGCGCCACGGGGCGATACACCTCGGGATGGCAACCCAGACACCAGGCGGTCTGATGGTTCCAGTGATCCGCGACGCGCAAGGCAAGAGCGTCTGGCAGCTCGCCGCCGAGATCCTCCGCCTCGCCGAGGCCGCACGGTCCGGCAAGGCCAGCCGCGACCAGCTGACCGGCTCGACCATCACTCTGTCGAGCCTCGGGCCGATGGGCGGCATCGCCTCGACGCCGGTGATCAACCGGCCCGAGGTGGCGATCATCGCGGTCAACAAGGTCGAAGAGAAAATCGTCGTCGTCGACGATGGGATCGAGATCCGGAAACGGATGAACCTGTCGCTGTCGTGCGATCACCGCGTCGTCGACGGCTGGGATGCGGCCAATTTCTTTCAGGCGCTAAAGGCCCTGATCGAGAATCCGCTCCGCCTGCTGAGCTGACGCGCTTGACGAGCCTCGATTACGCGACACTTGATGTCTTCACCGAGCAGGCGTTCGGCGGTAATCCGCTGGCGATTATTGCCGATGCCCGCGGCCTCGACGGCGCGGCGATGCAGCGCATCGCGGCCGAGTTCAATTATTCGGAAACGACCTTCGTCCTGCCCCCGCCCGGTGGCAGCGATTGCCTGGCGACGGTGCGGATTTTCACGCCGGTCGAGGAGCTGCCGTTCGCCGGCCATCCCAATGTCGGCACGGCATTTCACGTCGCGCAGCTGGGCGAATTGTTCGGCCGACCGGTCGGCGACCATTTCCGCTTCTCGGAAAAAGCCGGCGAGGTCGACTGCCGGATCGGTCGCGAGGGCGGCCGAATCTCGGCCAGCATCGCCGCGCCCCGCCTGCTCGAGATCGGCCAGGCCGTCGATCCGGCGGTCGTCGCGGCGTGCGGGTCGCTGCCTCCCAATGCGATTGTCAGCGCCAACCATGACCCGGTGTTCGTCTCGGTCGGCCTGCCATTTCCGGTCGCCGAGCTCGGATCGCTGGCGGAGCTCGGGCAAGCCCGCCCCAACAACGCCGCCTTCCTCGAGGCCGACGAGCGCTACCACAGCGCCGACGACCACTTCCCGTTGTTCCTGTACGTCCGCGTCGACGGCGATCCGTTCAAGCTGCGAGCGCGGATGTTCGCACCGTTGAGCAACATCCCCGAGGACCCCGCGACCGGCAGCGCGGCGGGAGCGCTATGCGCCTACCTCGCCAGCCTCCTCCCCGAGAGCGACGGCGAGCTTTGCTTCACCGTCGACCAGGGTGTCGAAATGGGGCGCCCGAGCCGCATCGAGGTGACAGTCGAAAAGCAAGGCGGCCAGCTCGGCGCGACCCACATTGGCGGCACCTGCGTCGAAATGATGCGGGGGCGCCTGAGCTTCTAGCGCCGCCGGCACTGGTTCAGGCCGCGAGGCGTTCGACTTCGAGCAGGCCGTTGGCGATTCCCGCTTCACGCTGCTCTGGACCGTAATTGACGCCATCCGCGTGGACGAACTCCGGGGTGATGCCGATGAAGCTGAAGACGCCCTTCAAATAAGTTTCGACATGCTCGAGCGCGCTTGCGTCGTCGTAGAAGCCGCCGCGCGAGATGGCGGCGATCACGCGCTTGCCGCTGGCCAAGCCCTGGGGTCCTTCGGCCGAATAGCTGAAGGTCTTGCCGGCGATCAGGATGCGGTCGATCCAGGCCTTCAATTGGCTCGGCAAAGTGAAATTGTACATCGGCGCGCCAATCACCACCGTGTCCGCGGCCAGGAACTCATCGACGGTCGACGAGTCGACGAACGAGTCGAGCGTAAGATGCGGCAGCGGCTCTTTCGCCAGGTCGCGGGTGATGACTGGCGCCTTCGGGTCGGCGGCGCGAAGCTGGTCGACGATCGACCGGGTGAGCACCCGGCTAACACTGTTCTCGCCATTGATGCTGCTATCGATGTGAAGGATGGTCACTATTGCCTCCTTAGTATGGAATTGTTACCAAGGCACCCTAAGTAACTACACGGAATCGCGCCGCAAGAACGCACTTTTTTGTGGCCGGCGAACAAATTTGTGGTGTGGGAACACCGATGTGACCGGAGACCGACGATGAAAGATCCCAGCAACCCCGTCTGCCGCACCATCAGCACTTTGCTGTCGCGGATTGGCGACAAGTGGACCGTGCTCGTCGTCTCGACGCTCGGCGAAGGTTCCAGGCGGTTCAACGAGCTTCGGCGCGAGATCCCGAGCGTTTCGCAGCGCATGCTGACGCTCACTTTGCGCAACCTCGAACGCGATGGCCTCGTTAGCCGCGTCGTCACGCCGACCATCCCGCCGCGCGTCGATTACGCGCTGACCGAGCTCGGCAAATCGCTGCAGAAACCGATCAGCGCCCTCGCCGACTGGGCGCTGGACAATGTCGGGGCCATTCACAAGGCCCATGCGCGTTTCGACTCCGAACTGGACAAACGCGAAGCCGCGTGATGCTAGGCGTTAATTGCCGCCTCTGAGCCGGACGCTCCTCGATCAACGCCAGCGCTCCGCCGGCTGCTTGATGTAGTGGCGATAGACGTAGCGCCACGGGATGACGAGCAGCAGCAGCACCGCGCCGAGCGAAGTGTCGAACACGAAAGCCGCGGTCCGCTCATCGATCATCCCGTTGGACCATAAGGGGAGCGCGAACGCGACCAGCCAGATCGCCTTCCATATCAGCTCGAACAGCAGCACCGGGATCATCTGCAGCGGATAGCGCAGTCCGACCAGGGCCAGCAAGCCGACCGTCCCGAGCATCGCGAGCACCACCCCGTTCATCAGCGGGAGCGACAGCGGGTGATCGACGATTCGTGGCCACACCGCGAGCACGACGCCACCGGCGATGACCAGGTACATCACCCGCATCACGTGCAGGCGCCATTGCGCGACCTCGGTCATTGTCCAGCCCCTGAGCCGGGACCCATCTCCCGCTATCATCGCCAACGCTCCGCCGGCTGCTTGATGTAGTGGCGCCAGACATAGCCCCA
>JBKJYX010000296.1:0-4500 GCA_046715575.1 Sphingomicrobium sp.
GACCAGCGTCTCCTCCATCTCGAGGATGATCATCCGGATCATCCGCGCCGGATCCTCCGAGCGGTCGAGGAGCTCGGTCATGTTCGCCGCGAAAATGTCCCGCGTCCGGGAGAAGATTGGGGAGCCGAACAGTGCCGCGAACGGTGCGAAGCGGACGATTGGCCGCTCGGCCGGACGCTCAGCGTGGCGCTCGGGCATCCGCGGGGTGCGGGTTGGCACCCGGGCCTCGATGACGTCCAGGTCAAGCATTGATGGTGCCGACCGGGCTGGCGATGGCTTGGGCCGGACCGACGGCGGTGCCGACCGCAACCGTGCTCATGAGCAAGGCGCCGAGGGCTGCAATCAAGGTCCGCGTAAGTTGCGACTGACCAGACATTTTGAAACTCCCTTTTTTCGCCCGCTCATCAACTGCGGATCGATATCCCGTTCAATTCAAGCCTCGTGCCAATCGCGCAAAACTGCGAAAAACACCGTATAAGCGGCCAATGAGCGGCGAGATGTGAGGTTTCACCAACCAAGATTTGGCGAAACCCACCAACTTGATTGGGCACGAAAATGGCGGAACCCATCGGCGCCCGAGCGTTTGAATGGCCAAACTAATTTTCGCAAAGGAATGACCATGCTGGGCAAGATCGTCGGAGCCCTGATCGGCAAGCGGATCGCCGGCCGCAACAACGGCGCCAAGGGCGCAATCCTGGGTTACGGCGCCGCTGCGCTGGCAAGGCGGAGCGTTCCCGCGCTTGCTGCCATCGCCGCGATCGGCTGGGGAGCGAAGAAATTGTACCAGCGACGCGGTCGCGCCAAGCCGTCCTACCCTTCGGACGCGGCGCCTTCTTCGTCCGACGGCTGAGCCGGTTCCTGGATGTAGGGCTCGACCGTCCCTTTCAATTTGATCGTCATCGGGTTGCCGTGACGGTCGCGGCTGCGCCCGGCCATCACCCGAATCCAGCCTTCGGAAATGCAATATTCCTCGACGTTGGTCTTTTCCTGGCCGTTGAAACGGATGCCGACGCCGCGGCGCAGCAACTCCTCGTCGTAGAACGGGCTGCGCGGGTCGAGCGACAAATGGTCGGGAAGGGTTTCGGCCATGCCCGCGCGCTAAATGCGGGGCCCGCGCGGGTCAACATCTGTCCCGGAATTCGACGAACGGCGGCGGCTCGTCGTTGCCAAGTCCGGGGACCAAAGCCAAGAGGGCGGCGAGTTTTGGGAAGGGTCTTCGCGCATGCGCCGCCACGCCATTTTGTTCGCCGCCACCGCTTTGCTTGCCGGCACGGGTTAGCCCAGGCGCCCACTCCGCCCGTCGCTCCGCCCCCTCCGGAGGGCAAGAAGGCCGACCCGCTGCAACCGCAAAAGGCGGAACAGGAGCCGCGGCCGGTCGCGCAGGAACTGCAAAAGGCGGCGAGCCAGGGCGGCCCCGGAGCGCCAGTCGCCGCTCCCGCCGATCCCAAGAAATGGGATGTCTCGGCGCGGCACGGCCCCGGCCACGATGTGCCGATCGACACGCGCTCAGGTACCTGGATGTCGCTCGACGTATCGCCGGACGGGAGCCAAATCGCGTTCGACCTGCTCGGCGACATTTACGTGATTCCGATCGGCGGCGGCGAGGCGCGCGCCATTACCAGCGGGCACGCGTGGGACATGCAGCCGCGCTTTTCGCCCGCGGGCAACGAGATTGCCTTCACCTCCGACCGCGGCGGCGGCGACAATATCTGGGTGATGGGCCGCGACGGCTCGGCCCCGCGGGCGATCAGCAAGGAAAGCTTCAAGACGCTCAACCAGCCCGAGTGGACTCCCGACGGAGCGTTCGTCGTAGCGCGCAAGCATTTCACCAGCTCGCGCTCGCTGGGGGCCGGCGAGATGTGGCTCTACCACCGTTCGGGCGTCAGCGAAGGCGTGCAGATGACCAAGGCCCGCACCAAACAGAAGGACAGCAACGAGCCGGCGTTTTCGCCCGACGGCCGCTATCTCTATTTCTCGGACGACGCGACGCCCGGCGACACCTTCGACTATAGCAAGGACCCGAACGGCCAAATCTATGTGATCCAGCGGCTCGACCGGCAGACCAACGAGGTCGAACCCTACGTCCCCGGCCCCGGCGGATCGATCCGCCCGACGCCCTCGCCCGACGGCAAGTCCCTCGCCTTCATCCGCCGCGACCGGTACAAATCGACCCTCTATTTGCTCGATATCGCCAGCAGCCGCGAAACCCCGCTGACCGACACGCTCGACCGCGACATGCAGGAAACCTGGGCGGTCCAGGGGGTCTATCCCGGCATGAGCTGGACGCCGGACAGCAAAGCGATTGTCTATTGGGCGGGCGGCGGCCTCCACCGCATTGACGCCAGCACGCGCGAGGTCCGCGATATCCCGTTCCATGTCGCCGGCACCCGCTTCCTCGAGGATGCGCTGCGCTTCGCCAAAGATGTCGCGCCCGACCGCTTCGACGTCAAGATGGTGCGCTTCGCGCACGCCAGCCCCGACGGCCGCCGCGTGGTCTATGAAGCGCTGGGCCATCTATGGATCAAGGACAGCGCCGGCGGCGCGGCGCGGCGGCTGACCAAGGCCGACGAGTTCGAGCTCTATCCGGCGTGGTCGCGCGACGGCCGCCAGATCGCTTACGTCAGCTGGAGCGACCGTGACGCCGGACGGGTCAAGGTAATCGCTGCGAGCGGCGGCAGCGGCCGATCCGTGACGCCCGTGCCAGGTCATTACGTCGAGCCAACCTTCTCGCCCGACGGCCAGACCATCGCTTTTCGCAAGACCCGCGACGGCTTCCTGAACACGCCGCTGTGGGGCCGCGACCCCGGGCTTTATGTCGTGCCCACCCGCGGCGGCGCGCCCAAGAAGGTCACCAAGGACGGGACCCTGCCCCAGTTCGGTGCATCGAACGATCGCCTGTTCTTCATGGCCAACGAAAGCGAAGACAAGCGCTCGCTCCGCTCGATCGACCTCGGCGGCGGGCATGAGTTGACGCATCTCACATCGCAGAATGCCTCCGAGTTCGCGATCTCGCCCGACGAGCAATATGTCGCCTGGGGCGAGCGCTATCACGCTTATGTCACGCCGTTCGTCCGCTCCGGCCGGCCGGTCGATTTATCGCCCGTTGGCAAGTCCCTCCCCCAGGCTCGGGTCAGCACGGACGCCGGGGATTGGATCCACTGGTCGGGCAACAGCCGCAGCCTCTACTGGACGCAGGGACCCGACCTTTTCCGGCGCGATCTGTCGTTGGCAGCGGGCTTTGCGCCGGTTGACAAAGAACCGGCCCCAGCGGCGAAAATCCCGCTCGGCTTCGCGGTCGACGCCGCGCGTCCGTCCGGCGTGCTTGCCTTCACCGGCGCGCGGATCATCACCATGCGCGGCGACGAAGTCATCGACAATGGCACGGTGCTGGTCAACGGCAACCGCATCGCCGCGGTCGGCCCGGCCGGCTCGGTCCCGGTGCCCGCGGGCGCGCGGTCGATCGACGTTACCGGCAAGACCATCATCCCCGGCCTGATCGACGGGCACTGGCACGGCTCGTTAGGCAGCGAGGAAATCACTCCGCAGCAGAATTGGGTGCTGTACGCGGGGCTCGCTTATGGCGTGACCACGGTCCACGACCCGTCCAACGACACCAGCGAAATCTTCGCCGCGTCCGAGCTTCAAAGGGCTGGGCAGATCGTCGGCCCGCGCATCTTTTCGACCGGCACCATCCTCTATGGCGCGACTACGCCGTTCACGGTCCAGATCGACAGCCTCGACGATGCCCGCTCGCATCTTCGCCGCCTCAAGGCGTCGGGCGCCTAGTCGGTGAAAAGCTACAATCAGCCGCGGCGCGAACAGCGGCAGGAGATTATTGCGGCGGCCCGCGAGCTGCAGATGGAAGTGGTGCCCGAAGGCGGCTCGCTGTTCCAGGTAAACATGACGATGATCGCCGACGGGCACACGACCATCGAGCACTCGCTGCCGGTCGCCAACATCTATGACGACGTCCTGCAATATTGGCGCGGGTCGAAGACCGCCTACACCCCGACCCTGGTCGTCGCCTACGGCGGCAGTTTCGGCGAGAATTATTGGTACCAACACACCGACGTGTGGAAGGAACCGATCCTGTCGCGCTGGGTGCCACGGCGGATCCTCGATGCACGCTCGCGGCGCCGAACGATGGTTCCGGAGACTGAGCTCAACCTGTTGTCGATTGCCGCCACCGCCAAACGCATCAACGACCTTGGCGTCCCGACCTCGATCGGTGCCCACGGCCAGCGGGAAGGCCTCGGTGCGCATTGGGATATGTGGAGCTTCGCACTCGGCGGGATGACCCCGCACCAGGCGCTTGCAACCGCGACGATCAACCCGGCGCTGGCTTATGGGCTGGACCGGGACCTGGGATCGATCGAACCGGGCAAGCTCGCCGACCTGGTCGTGCTCGACGGCAACCCCCTCGAGAACATCCGCAACAGCTCAAGCGTCCGCTACACGGTCGCCAACGGCGTGGTTTACGATAGCAACATGGACCAGGTC
>JBKJYX010000297.1:0-6482 GCA_046715575.1 Sphingomicrobium sp.
GGCCAAGGGCATGAAGAGCGCCGCCGTGGTCAACGCGATCGGGTCCACCATGGCCCGCGAAGTCGATGTGGTCTGGCCGATCCACTGCGGCGTCGAGATCGGGGTCGCCTCGACCAAGGCGTTCACCTGCCAGCTCGCGGTTCTCGCCGCGCTCGCCGCTCACCTGGCGGTAAAGCGCGGCAGGATGGATCGGGCAGAAGAGGCCGAGGTGGTCAAGCATCTGCTCGAGGCGCCCGCCTGCCTCAACGCCGCGCTCGCCCACGACGACGAGATCGCAGCGATGGCGCACCTCATCGCCCCGGCTCGCGACGTGCTCTATCTGGGGCGCGGGCCGGACTATGCGATGGCGCTGGAGGGCGCGCTCAAGCTGAAGGAAATCAGCTACATCCACGCCGAGGGCTATGCCGCCGGCGAGATGAAGCACGGCCCGATCGCTCTGATCGACGAGGCCGTGCCGGTGATCGTCCTCGCGCCGTCGGGGCCATTGTTCGAAAAGACCGTGAGCAACATGCAGGAGGTCCGCGCGCGCGGTGGCAAGATCGTCCTGATCAGCGACGCCAAAGGGCTGGCCGAAGCGGGCGAGGGGACGATGGCGACGATCGAGATGCCCCACGTCCACCCGCTGATCGCGCCGCTCGTCTACGCGGTGCCGGTGCAGCTGCTCGCTTACCATGTCGCGGTGCTGAAAGGCACCGACGTCGACCAGCCGCGCAATCTCGCGAAGTCGGTGACGGTCGAGTGAAAACGCTGTGGGAGCGCAGCGCCCGCCGCGGGCAGTGCGGCAAAGCGGCCGCGCTTGCACTGGCGATCAGCATCCCCGTCTGCCTGGCGCTGGCCGCGGCGATCATTCTAGGCCTGCTCTAGACCGTGACGGTCGAATAGCGCTCAGGTCGCGAGCTTGAGCTCGCCGACCAGGTGCTTGAGCCGCTCGTAGAGGAAATCGATGACCGTGCGGACGCGCGGAGCGTGGCGCACCCGCTCGTGGGTCACGAGCCACAGGATGCGGCCATGGTCCTCGCGCGGCGGCAGGCAGCGGATCAGGTCCGGATCGCCATCGCCGACCAGGCACGGCAGCACCGCGATGCCGAACCCGGAGCGCACCCCGGACAGCAGCCCGGCCGACGAACCGTGCTGGACGGCAACCTGGTCTTCCAGGCCCAATTCCTTGATCCAGGCCGAATAAGCGCGCCACAGATTGCCGCCGCCGCCGCCGACCAGCGAATGGTTCTTGAGATCGGCGACGCTGTTGGGAACGCCGTGGCGCGCCGCATAGTCGCGGTTGCAGTAAAGCGTCCAATCGTCCTTGCACAACGCGCGTCCGACCACTCCGGCCGGCTGCGGCTTGCTGGTGCTGCGCAAGGCGATGTCGGCTTCGCCCGCGCCGAGGTCGCGGATGGACTGGGCGCTATCCAATTCGATGTGGATCTTGGGATGCAGGTCGTGGAGTTCGCGCAGCAGTGGCGCGAGCACCGTCATCGCCAGGACTTCCTCGGTGGTGAGCCGCACGGTGCCGTTCAAATCGCGGGTGCTGGCCCCGGCGGCGCTGTCGAATTTGAGCGCCGCCGCCTCGACCGATTCGGCATGGGCGAGCAGCTCGGAGCCCGACGGGGTGAGCGCGTAACCGGCCGGTCGCTTTTCGAACAGGGTCAGCTTGAGCGTTTCCTCGAGCGCGGCGATGCGGCGGGCGACGGTGGTCTGGCTGACGCGCAGCTCGCGGCTGGCGGATAAGGTGCTGCCGCCGCGGGCGACAGCGAGAAAATAGCGAAGGTCGTTCCAGTCGAGCATGCCCTATTCTGCATTATTGCAGAACAGGTGCGCAACATCGTTGCTCACATTAGTTGCGATTTGGGACTAATTGGTTGGTCGCGCCGGAAACATCCGGCCCTCCACAAAGGGGAAACGACCATGAAAGCCATCACCATCATCCTCGCTTCGTTCGCCATCGCCACCGGTGCGATCAAGGCCGCCCCGGCGCTGGCCGAAACCACAGCGTCCGCAAGCGCGGTCAATGTCAGCGTGGTGCGGATCGCCGATCTCGACCTCGGCAGCAGCGCCGGCCAGCGCAAGCTCGACCGCCGCCTTGCGAACGCCGCGCGCGAAGTGTGTGGGACCGCGTCGGACGCCGATATCGAAGGCAAGAATGACGTGCGCAAGTGCCGCGACGAGACCATCGCCAACGCGCGTGGGCAACGCGACGCAGCCCTCGCCGCTGCCGACCGTGGTGTAACGATCGCAGTGACCGCCAGCCGCTAAGGCCCCCTTGTCCGCATGATGCAGCCGCCCTAGCCTTGAGATATGATCGAGGCGAAGGGCGGTTGTCATTGTGGAGGGGTGCGGTTCACGGCGCGACTGCCGGACCCGCCGGTGCCGGCGCTCGACTGCAACTGCTCGATCTGCCGGATGACCGGCTTCATCCACATCATGGTGCCGCACGGGGATTTTACGCTGGAGGACGGCGGGGACGCCCTGACGAGCTATCGCTTCGGCACCGGTGCCGCCGAGCATTTGTTCTGCTCGAAATGCGGGGTGAAGAGCTTCTATCAACCACGCTCGCACCCGCAATCGTGGAGCGTGAACGCGAACTGCCTCGAGGAGCCCGCTGAGCTGATCGTCGACTGGTTCGACGGCCGCAACTGGGAGGAGGCGAAGGCGCGCCTCGACGAGGAACAGCCGGGCAGCTAGTGCCCGCCCCATGCACCGCCCGCTTCGCCTGACGCTCGATCGAGCCGCGCTCCAGCATAATTGGCGCTGGCTGGCGGAGCAGTCCGGAACTGCCTGCGGCGCGGCGATCAAGGCCGACGGCTATGGCATCGGCGCGCGCGAAACGATGGACGCGTTGTTCGCGGTCGGCTGCCGCGAATTCTTTGTGTCGACCTGGGCGGAAGCGGACGAGCTTGGACCGGTGCCGGAGGGCGCGAGCCTGGTCGTGTTGCACGGGGTCGGGCCGGAGGACGTCGAGGTTGCGGTGGGCTCAAGCGCGCGGCCGACGCTCAACACCGTCGAACAGGTGGCGCGATGGAAGGATATCGCGCCGGCGCGGCCATGCGACGTGATGATCGACACCGGCATGAACCGGCTCGGGCTGCGGTCCGAGGAAGTCAGCTCGCTCGAGGGGCTGACGATCGACACGCTGATGAGCCATTTGGCGTGCGCCGACCAGGATCATCCGCTCAATGCGAAGCAACTCGAGCGTTTTCGCGAAGTCGCGGCGGCTGTGCCGGCGAAGCGCTACAGCCTGGCCAATTCGGCCGGGATTTGTCTTGGCCGCGACTATGCGTTCGACCTCGTTCGGCCGGGTCTGGCGCTGTACGGCGGCGTGCCGCGGCGCGAGGGCGCGGGTCATATTCGCCAAGTGGCTCATGTTGAGGCCCAGATCGTCCAGCGCCGGAAAATCCGCGCCGGCGAGAGCTGTGGCTATGGAGCGACGTTCACCCCCAGGGCGGACACCGCGGCGGCGATCCTCAATATCGGTTACGCCGACGGTTACCTGCGCGGATTCTCATCGCGCGGCAGTGCCTTTGCCGGCGAGTTCGCGCTGCCCGTATTGGGCCGCGTGTCGATGGATCTGATCGCGATCGACTGCGACGCCGCGCCGCACCTCCAGGAAGGGGAGTGGGTCGAAATCGACTATGACTTGCCCAACGCATCGGCCCAGTCGGGAATGTCGCAATATGAGCTACTGACGACCCTAGGCCACCGTTTCGAGCGCCGGTGGCGCTGAGCCTTTGGGGGGCGGCGGGGTCTTGGGCTTGTAGCGGCAGAGGTCGATTACCGGGCACTTCCAACACAGCGGCGTCCGCGCCTTGCAGGTGTAACGGCCGTGGAGGATCAGCCAGTGGTGCGCGTCGCGGCGGAATGGCTGCGGCGTCGATTTGTCGAGCTTGAGTTCGATGTCGAGCGGGGTCTTGCCGGGGGCGAGGCCGGTGCGGTTGCACACCCGGAAGATGTGCGTGTCGACGGCGAACGTTTCTTGCCCGAAGGCGGTGTTCAAGACGACGTTGGCGGTCTTTCGGCCGACGCCGGGCAGCGTCTCGAGATCCTCCCGCGTACGCGGCACGTCGCCGCCGAAGTCGCGGAGCAACACCTCGGATAGCGCGATGACGTTCTTGGCCTTAGTGTTGAACAGGCCGATCGACTTGATCTGCTCGCGCACCCCTTCCTCACCAAGCGCGAGCATCTGCTGCGGCGTTTGAACGCGTTTGAACAAGTCGCGGGTGGCGAGGTTGACGCTGACATCGGTCGCCTGGGCGGACAGCACGACCGCGACCAGCAGCGTGTAGGGATTGGAATATTCGAGCTCGGTGGCCGGCGCCGGGTTGGCCTCGGCCAAGCGCCGGAAGAATTCGAATACTTGTTCGCGGTTCACAGAGCGTCGATGACGTCGCGCATCGAATAGAGCCCGGCGGGCCGGCCGGCGAGGAAACGCGCGGCGGCGAGCGCGCCGCGGGCGAAAATCGCCCGGCTTTCGGCGCGGTGCGACAGGATCAGCCGCTCCTCGGGGCCGAGAAACGCAACGTCATGGTCGCCGGCAACGGTGCCGCCGCGGATCGACGCGTAGCCGGCCGGTCGGGGGTTTCCTGCGGCGCCGTGGCCGCGTGACGCCGCTTCGCCCAAGGCGAGCGCGGTACCGGACGGAGCATCGGCTTTCTCGGCGTGGTGGACGTCGAGGATTTCAATGTCCCACTCCGGCCCAAGCACCGCGGCGGCGCGTTCGACCAGGTCGGCGAGAACGGCAATGCCGAGCGAAGTGTTGGCCGCGCGCAGCACCGCGATCCTGGCGGCGGCGGCGGCGATGCGCTGTTTGGCGAGATCGTCGAGGCCGGTGGTGCCGACGAGGATCGGGATACCGGCCGAGACTGCCCGGTCGAGGCTCGCCTGGAGCGCGGAAGGCATTGAAAAGTCGACCAAAACGTCACCATGGTCCGGATCAATCGAGAACGCCGGATCCTCGGCGACGGCGGCCGTGATCGCCTGGCCCATCCGGCCATTGGGCGCGATGAGAGTGAGGCGGATCGGCTGCTGATCGGTGCGCATTCGCGGTGCTTAGCGGAGGCGTTCCTGCAGGGCCAGCGCGGCGGCGGGCGCGCGAACCTTGGCGCCATTGATCATGAAAATATAGGCGTCGCAGCCGGCTTTTTGCCAGCCCCGGGCGCGGTCCGCGAACGCGTCGAGCCTTGTCTTGTCGTAGCCGGTCGGCAGCTCTTCGCGCATGCGTTGGAGGCGGGCGTAGGCGAAGCTCGCGGTGTCGGCGTCGATGCACGGGAATTCGTCGTCATCGCCGAACACCACGGCGACATTATGGGCGCGGCAGAGGTCGAAGAATTTGTCGTCGCGAAAGCTGTCGTGGCGCGGCTCGATCGCGTGGCGGAGCGGGATGCCGTCGAGCCTTATTGGAAGCAGCGCGAGGAACGCGGCGATGTCGTCGTGATCGAACCTGCGGCGCGCGGCCAGCATCCACAGGATTGGCCCGAGCTTGGGCCCGAGTGCGCTCAGTCCCTGGGCGAGGAAATTGCCAACGCCTTCGCCCGCGTCGGCGAGCTTCGGGCGGGTAACGCAGAAACGCGAGCCCTTGATCGCGAACTGGAAGTCGTTGGGCACCGCGACCGCCCACGCCGCCCAGCTTTTGGGGCTCTGGCGGCCGTAGAAGGTCGCGTTGATCTCGATCGCTCCAAGATGCCCGGAGGCATATTCGAGTTCGCGCGATTGTGGCAGTTTCGGCGGGTAAAACGTCCCGCGCCACGGCGGATAAGTCCAGCCACCGATGCCGATGCGGATCGTACCGTCTCTGGAAGGGTGGGCGCTCAGCCGGTCGCCGCCTTCGCCGGAGCAGCGGCGGGCGCGCCGGGGGTGACGAAGTCCTCGACCGCTTTCCAGCTGCCGTCCGCCTGCTTCTGCCACACGGTCAGATATGTGCCGGTCTCGGTCTTCGGCTTCTTGGTCGCCGGATCCGTGGTCTCCATGCTGTACTGGCCGCGGCTGTAGGCGAGATCCCCCGACTTCGCGACCTGGACACGGTCGGCGGCGAACTCGTGCTTAAACGTCGGGTCGGAGACGAATTGCGCGAGGCTCGCGCGACGTGACGCCGCGTCGGTGGCCAGTGCCGCACCGGGATTGGCGAGCGCGGCATCGTCGGCATAATGCGCGGCGAGCGCATCGACATTGTGCGCATTGTATTCGCCCTCCCATTGGGTCTCGATGTCCTTGATCTGCTTTTCGATCGCGACCGTATCGGCGGCGGCTTCCTGTCCGGCCAACTTGCAGCTCGAAAGCAGGACGAGCGCCGATGCCGCGATGGCAATTCCGGTGACTTTTCCCATGATCTCTCCCCCATGGATTTGATCCACAACCGAATCAACCACGCGCCGGTGAGTCGCACAAGCAGTTCGTCTCAGTTAGGGGGCGGCGCCATGGCTTCAGGCGGAATCCGCAACATCGTCATCCTGACCGGCGCCGGGGTGTCGGCGGAAAGCGGGGTGGCGATC
>JBKJYX010000298.1:0-3931 GCA_046715575.1 Sphingomicrobium sp.
GATTGCGCCGGCGTGTGGCGCCACAATTGGTTGAGCACGACTTCGGGCGTCGCGTCGCGCTTCAATTCGATGACGATCCGCACGCCATCGCGGTTGGATTCGTCGCGAATGTCGCTGACACCCTCGATGCGCTTGTCCTTGGCGGCTTCGGCGATCTTCTCGACCAGGCCGTTCTTGCCGACCTGGAACGGGATTTCGGTGAGGACGATCGACACCCGGTCGCCGCGGCCCTCCTCGACGTGATGGCGCGAGCGCTGCATGATCGAGCCGCGCCCGGTGGTGTAGGCGCTGCGGATGCCGGACAGCCCAAGGATGAAAGCGCCGGTCGGGAAATCCGGGCCTTTCACATAGTCCATCAGCCCTTCGGAACTGATCGCCGGATCCTCGATATAGGCGCGGCACGCGGCGAGGACTTCGCCGAGATTATGCGGCGGGATGTTGGTCGCCATGCCGACCGCGATGCCGCCGGCGCCGTTGACCAGGATGTTGGGGAAACGCGCTGGCAGAACCTGCGGCTCGGTCTCGTTGGCGTCGTAATTGGGCTGGAAGTTGACGGTGTCCTTGTCGAGGTCGCCAAGCAGGAAATTGGCGACCCGGGCAAGCCGCGCCTCGGTGTAGCGCATCGCCGCCGGGGGATCGGGATCCATCGAGCCGAAATTGCCCTGGCCGTCGATCAGCGGCACCCGCATCGACCAGCTCTGGGTCATTCGCGCCAGCGCGTCATAGATCGCGGTGTCGCCGTGCGGGTGATATTTACCGATGACGTCGCCGACGATGCGCGCCGATTTGCGGTAGCCGCGGTTGTAAGTGAAGCCGTTTTCGTAGGCCGAATAGAGGATCCGGCGGTGAACGGGCTTGAGGCCGTCGCGGACGTCGGGCAGCGCCCGGCTGACGATGACGCTCATCGCATAGTCGAGGTAGCTGGTCTTCATCTCCTCGACGATGGAGATGGGGGCGATGTCGCCTTCGCCACGGCCGCTGCCATTGCCGCCGTTATTACTGTCTTCGCGGTCCTCGACCGGCGGTTCGGTGGCCAAGTGGTGTCAGTCCTTGCTAGAGATTACGGGCACAGGCGGGAACGTGAATTGGATGCGCCGAAAAGGCGCGCCCCCGCCATCAATCAACTAGCCGATCAAGATGGTGAACGCCACCCCGCGCGCGCGTACACGCACGCGAGATGGCAGTTTTGGCGACGGGCTAGCCTAGCTGCCCCACCACACCCATTCGTCTGAGTCTATGCGGCCGTTGCCGTTGCGGTCGGCGCGGGACCAGGCGCCGGCCGACCAATATTCGTCGTTGCTCAGATAGCCGTCGTTATTGGCGTCGAAAGTTGTCCAATAATTGGTCCAGTAGTCGGGGTTGTAATTGGCCTCGCGATAGAAGCCGCCGGCGCGGTAGCATCGCTCGAACTCCCTGCGGCTGACGCGGCCGTCACGGTTCACGTCCCAATGGCCATAAGAGCCGGTGCGATAGGTGTTCCATTCGTCGCCGCTGATAAAGCCGTCGTTGTTGCCGTCGACATAGCCGTAACTGCCGCAAACGCTGTTGGCCGCAGTCACCGGAGGGACGGTCGCGCAACCCGCCAACGCCGTGGCGCTGGCAAGCAATGCACTGAGTGTGAGGATTCGCATCGAGATTCTCCTTTCGAATCACCCCGAGACTTCCGCCCCCACCCAACCGGGGCTTGGAGAATGAACCCGGCCAGGGCCTTGTGGTTCCGAAACGATTCGCTTTCAGTTCAGTACGTCAGGCGCGGTTCAGCCCAATCGCCCCAACCGCTTGGCGCACAGCGACCTCGGCCCTAAGGCTTGCCGCTGATCTTGCCGTTTCGCCCGGCGAACCAGGAGAGTTTGATGAGACCCGTACTCACGATCATTGCGCTGGCGTCAGTCGCGTTCAATGCTTCCGCATCTGCGGCGCAAACGACTGCGCCTGTGCCGCGCAAGCCGACGATCTCCAAGGCCGCCTCGAAGCCGATCAGCGAGCTGTTGACCGCGGTGAACGCCAACGACGTCGCCAATATTCCAGCCAAGCTCGCCGCCGCGCGGGCCGCCGCCACGACCGCGGACGAGAAATATCTGGTCGCCCAGCTGCAACTCAAAGCCGCCGTCACCGCCAAGGATGAAGCCGCCCAGATGGCCGCGGTCGAAGCGATGATCGCATCGGGCGGGGTCGAAGCGTCGCAAACCGCGCCCCTGCACATCGCCCTGGGCAAGCTCCAGCACAAGAACAAGCAATACGCCCAGGCCGCGGCGTCGTTCGATCGCGTCATCGCCTCGAATCCGGGCAGTACGGACGCGCTAATCTGGCTGGCCGAGAGCCGGAATTCGCAAGGCCAGGTCAATGAGGCGGTGAGCCTCCTCCAGCGCGCCGTGAAAGCCAAGCAGGCGAGCGGCCAGAAAGCGGACGAGAGCTGGTATAAGCGCGCGGTCGGGCTTGCTTACGAGGCGAAGCTGCCGATCGCGTCCGAGCTGGGCCGGCAATGGGTGGCGGCGTATCCGACGCCGGCCAATTGGCGCGATTCTCTAAGAATTTATCGCGGCTCCAGCAAGTTGGACGACGCCACTTTGCTCGACACGCTCCGGCTCGCCCGCGCGACCGGCGCGCTGGCGGGCGACACCGATTTTCACCTCTATGCATTCAGTACCGCCGACTCTTCTCCGGGCGAAGCGAGAGCGGTGATCGAGGAGGCCATTGCCGCCAAGCAGATCGATCCGACCAAGCCGCTTTTCAAAGACATAGTGTCCACTCTTAATACGAAGAAGGCACTGAGCCTGGCCGCTCTCCCGCAATTGGCAATCGAGGCGAAGGCAAGCCCGACGGCCAGGCTCGCGGTCCGGACCGGCGATGCCTATTACGGCTACGGTCAGTATGCCCAGGCGGCCGAGCTGTACCGGGCGGCGCTGGCCAAGAGCGGCGCCGACGCCAACCTCATCAACCTCCACCTTGGAATGGCGCTGGCGAGGGCGGGCGACAAGGCCGGCGCCACCGCCGCGCTCAACGCCGTGACCGGTCCGCGCTCGGAGCTCGCCAAATTCTGGCTGGTCTATGTCGGGACGCGTGCCTAGCCGCTCTTTCCAGGACACCAGCCGCCCTTCGCAATCCTGTGCCATTTCGGGATGGTTAAGCGCCTGCGCCTTACGCGCGCCGGGGCGTCCGATACACCGCACCCCATGGAAACAAGGATGCGGAATTAACCGGTGCGCTTCGACGACCGCCTGATGACTGTGCTGGACCAGCCGGCGAGCGACCCCCACGACCGTGCGGTGCGCTGGCGCCAGCTGGTCGACTTGGTCGCGCGCGCCGGCGGCCAGGCCGACAATCCGCTGGTCGACCAGGCGTTGCAGCTGATCCTGACCGATCGGCCACAAGTCGACGATGCGCTGCGTTCGGCGGCCGCCCGGGCGGTCGCGGCCTTGCCGCTGCCCTATGAGCTGGTGGCGCTGTTCGCTTCCGATAAGCTGGCGGTGGCGGCGCCGATGCTGGCCGCGGCCCGGCTCGAGCCCAATGAGTGGCAGCGGCTGCTCGGCCTCGCCGACGACGAGACCCGCCAATTCATCGCCACCCTCCACCCCGACATTTCCGCGCCGCCGCTGGCCGACGTTGCGGCCGACGACGAGCCGTTTGTTGGGCAGGACATCGCCCACGGCCAGGCCATCCCGTCGATCAGCGATGTCGTCGCGCGCATCGAGCGGCTGCGCCGCGGCCGGATCCAGCCGCCGGCTGATGCTTATCGGCCCGACGACCGACAGCTTCCGGTACCGACCGGAGCCCCGACACTATTTCGCTGGGAATGCGGTCCCTCGGGCGAAATCGCCTGGGTCGAGGGTGCTCCGCGTGGTCCGTTGATCGGCCGCTCGATCGCGCGGGCCGAGGAAAGCGAGGGCGTCGACGAAGAGGTTGTCCGGGCCTTCGCCATGCGGGCACCGTT
>JBKJYX010000299.1:0-2734 GCA_046715575.1 Sphingomicrobium sp.
GCCATGGTCCGCCTGCACATCGGTCTCGAGGATCCCGACGACCTCATCGCCGACCTCGCCCAGGGACTGAAGCTGATCGGTTGACCGCTCCGCCGTCGCCGTGGCAATTCGGTGGCGTCGGCGGGTATGATGTAATGGTAGCCTGTCAGCTTCCCAAGCTGAACGCGCGGGTTCGATTCCCGCTACCCGCTCCAGTCTCAGCCATGCCGGGGGCATGGTTGAAATTGGTGCGCGCGTCGACAAGCGGCGACAGCGCGGACCTGCTGGGGTCAGGTTGATTTCTGTGGCATGATGCTCGCTCGCCGGGGGGACCGCCGATGCACTTGACTCTGTTGCCGTTCGCACTCGCCATGTCGCTCGCCGCGCAACCGGCACCGGCCGAGGAGGAAGCGCCCGCGGGCGTGCCCTGGCAGGCGCAAATCTATTCCAACTTCACCGGCTGGACCGAGGCGGAACTCGCCACCCGCGACGAGTGGGATCTCGCCCATCGCTGCGGCGGCTCGCTGATTGCCGATGGCTGGGTGCTGACCGCCGCGCACTGCATCGACCCGGCCAAAGTCGACAAGGGCTATCGAGTCCGGCTCGGCGCTCTCTACCTGGATTCCCAGGAAGGCGTCACCTATCGCATCGACCGGATGGTCCGGCATGCCGATTACCACCAGCCAACCAAGGTCCATGACATCGCGCTGGTCCATTTCGTCGCCGACGATGAAACCGACGACAGCGCCGCCGCCACCCCGATCGAGGCGATCGCGCTGTATGCTGGCGAACCGATCGGCGAGGGCGTCGAGGTCAACGCCACCGGCTGGGGCCAGCTCGAGGCCGGCAAGGACAAGGGGTTCCAGTCGGAACTGACCCACGTCGACCTAAAGACGGTCGAGTGCGACGCTTATCCCCAATATCGCGGCAAGACCGACGACAACATGCTGTGCGCGGGGGCGCCGGACCAGGACACGTGCACCGGCGACAGCGGCGGGCCGCTGGTGTCGGAGGGCGACGAGCCGGTGCTGGTCGGCGTCGTCAGCTGGGGCATCGGCTGCTATCGGGGCAACAGCGCCGGGGTCTATGTCCGCATTGATCGCGACCATTATAACGACTGGATCGACCGCGCGATGGCGGCCGACCCGTCGATCAACACGCTGCGTTAGCGGTCGTCGCCTGACCCGCGGTCGTCACCGGAACCGCGATCGTCGCCAGAGCCGCGATCATCGCCAGAGCCGCGATCGTCGCCACTGCCGCGATCGTCACCGGAACCGCGGTCGTCACCGCTGCCGCGATCTTCGTCATCGTCGTTCGGCGGGATATTCTGGGTGTCGATCATCATCGCATCTCTCCCTTGGCTGAACCCTTGACTGAACATTGCAACGTCTCACGAATCAAATACTTCCGATAGAGCCCCTCAGCCAAACCCGATGTCTTTGACAAACCGCAAGAATCTTGGATCTTTCGAAATCGGGTCGAGCAGTGGGTCTGTGGCGACAAGGCTTAATCCCGAGTCGCCGATGACCCGCGCCCGCTCGAGCCTGGCCAGCGCTTCATCCGCCCGTCCCCACGACGCCATGACCTCGGCTTGCTGGTACATCGCCGCGTCCCCGACCTCGTTCACCAGCTGGGCCAAGGCGCGCTCGGCGGCCGCACGATTGCCCAGGCGATGCTCGAGCACCGCCTGGCCGCGCAGGCGAAACATCGCCGCCGGCTCGGCGGCATAAGCGGCGCGGGCCTCGTCCATCTTTCCCAGCGCCATCAGCGAATCGCCCAGGAACGCGTGCGCGTTGGACATGGCGGGATTGAGCTCGAGGGCGCGCCGATACCGCTTCACCGCCTCGGCATAACGGCGCCAGGCAAAGGCGATCGTCCCCGCCGCGCGGTGGGTTCGCGCATTGAGCGGGTCGAGCGCCAGCGCGCGGTCGATCGCCTCGCGCGCCTCCGCGAACCGGCGCGCGCGAACGCTGTACAGCGCGAACAGCAGGACGACGTCGGCATCGCCGCGGCCATAGCGATAGGCCTGGTCGTACGACGGCCGCGCGCCGCGAATGTCGAGATTGCCCGCGAACAACGCATAGCCGAGCGCCAGATGACCGGCCGCCAGGGTCGGCGCCAGCTGGATCGCGCGCCGCGCTTGGGCGATCGCGGCGGCATAGAGCGTCTTCAATTCGCTTGCTTTCGCGCTGCCGGCGGCGATCGAGGCGAGGATGCGCGACAGGCCGGCGTGGGCCAAAGCGAAATTGGGGTCGGCGGCGATCGCGATCTCGTAATTGGCGCGCGATTCGCGGTCGGTCGCTTCATCCCTGGCCAGGTTGAACAGCTGGCGGCCGCGCAAATAGGCCTCATACGCCTTGACGTTGCGCGTCCCGCCCGGGGCCGGAGCGTCGGTCGCCATCTGCACCGACAGCGCGTTGGAAACCGTGCGCGCCACCTCGCTTTGAAACGCGAAGATGTCGTCCAGCGGGCGGTCGACCCGTTGCGACCATTCGCTAAAGCCCGACTTGCCGTTGGTCAGGTTGGTGGCGACCCGCACCATGTCGCCCGCTCGCTGGACCGATCCTTCGAGAAGGTAGGCGACGCCCAGCTTGCGAGAGATCGATTTTGCGTCGCCAGCCTGGTCGCGGACGGTGTTGGACGAGGTGGCGGCAAGCACCATCAGACCGGCGTTGCGCGCCAGTGCGGAACGCACCTCCTCGGTCATGCCGTCCGCCAGGAAGGCCTGGGCGGGGTCGCCGCTCAGATTCTTGAA
>JBKJYX010000300.1:0-16814 GCA_046715575.1 Sphingomicrobium sp.
CGCCGGAGTCCCCGTCGCCAACCGAGTCGAGGGCGGCAAACGCCCGCGCAGTTCGATGAGCCCGACCATCGTCTGGGGACCGGACGGCCGCGTCCGCCTCGCGGTTGGCGCGGCGGGCGGATCGACGATCATCGCCCAGGTCGCCAAGGCGATCATCGGCGTGATCGACTGGAAGCTGTCGGCGCAGGAAGCACTTGCCTTGCCCATGCTCTATTCGCCTGGCGACACCGTCTATCTCGAAAAAGGCACCTTCCTTGAGCTGATGGCGCCGCAGCTTCGAACGCTCGGCCACGCCAAGATCGACACCCGGCCGCCGATCACCTTCAAGGCCAACGCGATCGAACGGGTTGGCGGGCGCTGGGTCGGGGCGGCCGATCCACGCAGCGAAGGCGCGGCGTCGAGCGAATGAGGATCTGATGGCCCGCCAGCTCGAGCATTTTCCGAACCTCGTCTCGATGTTCCTTACCCGCGCGACCGAGAAGGGCGACAAGCCGTTCCTGTGGGCCAAGCGCGACGAGGCGTGGCAACCGATCAGCTGGCGCGAAGCGGCGCGGCAAGTGACCGCGCTGGCTGAAAGCCTGATGCGGATGGGCCTCGAGCCCGGCGACCGGGTGATGCTGGTCAGCGAGAATCGGCCCGAATGGCTGATCGCCGATCTTGGCATCATGGCCGCCGGCTGCGTCACCGTGCCGACCTACACCACCAACACCACCCGCGATCACACCCACATCCTTGGCAATTCCGGCGCCAAAGCGGTGATCGTCTCCAACCAGAAACTGGCGAAGACGCTGGTGCCGGCGGTGCTGTTCAGTTCCGAATGCCACCTCATCATCGGCATCGAGAACGTCCGCACCGGCCAGGTGACCGACGAGGCAACCTATCAACATTGGGATGAGCTCGTTGCCGGCGAGCCGGACATCGCCGCGCTCGAGCATCGGATGAAAGCGGTCAAGCGCGAGGACCTCGCCTGCATCATCTACACCAGCGGCACCGGCGGCGCGCCGCGCGGCGTTCAGCAGCACCACGGCGCTATCCTCACCAACATCGCCGGCTGTGCGGATATCATCTCCAACGACTTCGGCTGGGACGACGAGATATTCCTCTCATTCCTCCCCGCGAGCCACGCCTACGAGCATTCGGGCGGGCAGCATTTCCCGGTTGGGCTGGGCGCCCAGATCTATTACGCCGAGAGCCTCGAAAAGCTCGCCGCCAACATCGAGGAGGTCGGGCCGACAATCATGGTGGTCGTCCCGCGCCTGTTCGAAATGCTGCGCGCCCGCATTCTCAAGAACATCGAGAAGGGCGGCATCTCCGACTATTTGCTGAAACGCGCGCTGTCGATCGGATCGAGCAAATACCGGGGCCGATTCAAGCCGTGGGACCTGCCGATGGACGGCCTGCTATCACTGACCATGCGGCGCAAGGTGCGGGCCAAGTTCGGCGGCCGGATCAAGGCGATGGTGTCGGGCGGCGCGCCGCTCAATCCCGAGGTCGGCATGTTCTTCCACTCGCTCGGCCTGACCTTGCTCCAGGGCTACGGTCAGACCGAGGCGGGGCCGGTGATCAGCTGCAACCGGCCACGCGCGGGGATCCGCATGGACACCGTCGGACCACCGGTCAAAGGCGCCGAGGTGCGCATCGCCGAGGACGGCGAGATCATGGTCCGCGGCGAGCTGGTGATGCACGGCTATTGGCACAACCCCGAGGAAACCGCGCGGGTCTTGAAGGACGGTTGGCTGGCCACGGGCGACGTCGGCCATCTCGACGACAAGGGGCGGATCGTGATCACCGACCGCAAGAAGGATCTGATCGTCAACGACAAGGGCGACAATGTTTCGCCGCAGCGGGTCGAGGGAATGCTGACGTTGCAGCCCGAGATCGCCCAGGCAATGGTCTTCGGCGACCGCCGCCCGCACCTCGTCGCACTGCTGGTCCCCGATCCCGACTACGCCGGCGAGGCGGGCTTGCAGCAGTTGCTGGGAAAAGCGGTCGACCGGGTCAATGCCGAGCTGTCGATCGTCGAGAAGGTGCGCCGTTTCATCATCGCCGACGGCCCGTTCACGATCGAGAACGAGCAGCTCACACCGTCGATGAAAATCCGCCGACACGTGCTCAAGCAGGCATATGGCGAGCGCCTCGACGCGCTTTACAGGAAATAGGCGGCCTTTGGCTTAGGTGCGCGGCGCGGCGTACGGTACGAAATCACCCATGACGCAGCTGCCGACAGTAATACCGTTCGCCAAATCCTTGACCTCGGCGATGTCGCCTCGGCACAGGCCGAGTCCGCCAATCCTTCTCGTCAGCAGGGCGTAATTGCCGTTGCTTAGGCGCGAGCAAGACCCGCCCTGGAAATCGTTGCGGTAGACGGTCCGCCCGTCGCGGAACAGGATCGTGTCGTCATCGATCACCACCATGTTGTCGGAGCGGTAGTCGGGCAGGCAAGAGATGGGCTGGCCCGGGACCTTACCGCTCAGCAATTTCTGGAGATGAGCCTCGGCCTGCGGGGTGCGCGCCATCGGCTGAACGGGCGCGCAAGCGCCGGCCGCTACCGCGAGAAGAAGGAAAGACAAGCTGCGCATCGGTAACCTCCCGTCCTTACCCGCGCGGCGTGCTGTAGGGCACGAAGTCGCCCAACACGCAGCTTCCCACGGTGATGCCGGCGCTGACGCCGCTGACCTCGGCGATGTCGCCGCGGCACAAGCCACTGCCGGAGGTTTTCGTGACCAGTGCGTAGTGACCCCGGCCGAGGTTGGAGCAAGACCCACCCTGGAAGTCGTTGCGGTAGACGGTCCGGCCGTTCTTGAAGACCACCGTTCCATCGGCGATCACGACCATGTCCTTGGCGCTGTAGTGGGGAAGACAGGAAATCGGCGCGGCCGCCACCTTGCCGGCGATCAGCTTGTTGAGGTGAGCCTCGGCCTCGGCGGTGCGGCCCGGCTGCGGGCCGGCCGCGCAGGCGCTCAGCGCCGCGGTCAGGAGAAGGAGAGACATGCTGCGCATCGCAAACCTCCTTTGATGTGCATTGTCATACCCATGGGCGCTCGACGAGATTAACGAAAGCTGTCTTTTTCCGCTCGAAGCCGCGCGAATTCCTGCCAGTTCGAAGCTCGAACGAAGGGGTTGGTTTCGCGTTCCTCGGCGACCGTGGTGGGCAGCGTGACCCGGCCTTCGGCGCGCATTTGCTCGACCTCTTTCAGGCGCGCCGCGATGGCCGGATTATCGGGCTCGGCATGGGCGGCGAACCGCGCGTTGGCGAGCGTATATTCATGCCCGCAATAGAGCGCGGTTTCTTGCCGGAGCGAGACCAGCCGCTGGAGCGATCCGTGCATCTGCTCCGCGGTTCCTTCGAACAGCCGGCCGCAGCCCATGGCGAACAAGGTGTCGCCGACGAAGGCGATGCGGGCGTCGTCGAAAACCAGCGCGATGTGGCCGAGCGTGTGGCCGGGGATCTCGATCACCTGGCCATCGTGGCCGCCGATGCGCAGCGTATCGCCTTCGGCCAGCGCGACGTCGCGGCCCTGGATGGTCTCCGCCGCCGGACCCGAGACCTTGGCTCCGGTTGCCGCCTTGACCGCGACGTTGCCGCCGGTGTGATCGGGGTGCCAATGCGTGTTCCAGACCTGGGTGATGGTCCAGCCGCGGCGTGTCCCTTCGGCCAGCGGCGGCGCGGCGTCGCCGGGATCGACCACCGCCGTCTCGCCGCTGTCGGGATCGTGCACCATCCAGATGTAATTGTCGGTGAAGGCGGGGACGGGGACGATCTCGAGCATCACCACGCCTCCCTTACCATTCGCCAACATTGCGCATCGATGCCCAGGGTTCGGCCGGGGTCAGCGCGCCGTCCTTTTGCAAAAGCTCGATCGAGATCCCGTCGGGCGAGCGGACGAACGCCATGCGGCCCTCGCGGGGCGGGCGGTTGATCGTGACGCCGGCGTCCATCAACCGCTGGCACGAGGCGTAGATGTCGTCGACCTCGTAGGCGAGATGGCCGAAATTGCGGCCACCAGGATAGTCGCCTTCATCCCAATTGTGGGTCAGTTCAACTTCGCCATCGTCACCCGGCATGCCGAGGAAGATGAGCGTGAACCGGCCTTCCGCCACGTCCCGGCGCCGGCGCTCCTCGAGCCCGAGCAGTTGAAAAAATGCAACAGTCGCCTTGGGATCGGAGACTCGGATCATCGCATGCAGGAATTTCATTTCACCTCACTCAACTCGTCGCTATAATTGCACGGTTCGTCGACAATCGTGACCGGCAATAATGACCGGTGGCTGTCATCAATACGACGAACGCGGGGTCCAGTGCCATGCTTCACCAACTTCAAAGTAGCCGCGCCGTCCTGTTGGGCGCGGTCGCGATCTTTTCGATGGGTCTCACCACCAGCGGCTATGTGCTCGGCGACGGACTTCGCCGGGCCAAGATGGCCGAGCGGACGGTGACGGTTCGCGGCGTTTCGGAGCGGGACGTAACCGCCGACCTCGCGACCTGGTCGGTGTCCTTCTCCGATGAAGGAATGACGCTGGCGCCCGTCCAGGCGTCGGTCGACGACAAGAGCCGCGCGGTCCGCGCCTTCTTCCAGCGCGCCGGGTTTAGAGCGGACGAGATCAGCGACACGGCGATCAGCGCCAGCTCGGCCTATGACCGGGATCGTAAGGAGGAGCGGGTCAGCGTCAGCCGCTCGATCCAGCTCAGGAGCCGGGACGCGATGAAGGTCCGCGCCGCCTACGCCCGCCAGTCGGAGCTGATCCGCGATGGCGTGCCGTTGAGCGGATCGAACGTGAATTACGTCTTCACGCGCTTGAACGACCTCAAACCCCAGATGATCGCCGAAGCCAATCGCAACGCGCGGCGCAGTGCCGAGCAGTTCGCGCGCGACAGCGGCGCCGAGGTCGGCCGCATCAAGACCGCCAGCCAGGGCTATTTCTCGGTCGGAGCGCGGGACGGCGACACGTGCGAGGATTGCGGCTCGTCGGGGAGCGGATCGCCATTCCAGAAAGTCCGGGTGGTGACGACGATCGACTACGACATCGGCTAGGGGGTCGGCGGCGTCGGCTTTTGGATTAGCGGTGCGGGGAGGATGGCCAGCGCGTTGTGCGCCTCCTTGCCGGCCGGACCATTAGGGTCGGCGGCCGCGGCGCGGGTCCAATAATCGCGCGCCTTGACGTCGTCGCCGACGAAATGAGCCACGTGGCCGGCTTCGAACAGGATGATGGGGTCGGAGGGCGCCAGGCTCAGCGCCCTGCCGATCGCCGCCTGGGCAGTCGCCTTGTCGAGCTCGCGGATCGCCACCGCGGCCGAGAAATACCAGTAGAACGGATCTTGGGAAATCGTCGCGGCGGCCTCGGTGAGCTTGGCGCGCGCCGTCTTGAGGTCGTTCTGGGCTTCGGCCGCGCGGGCCCGGTCGAGCAGGGCTTCGCCACGCTGCTCGGCCTGGAGGCCGGTGCCGACGAGCGCCCGGTCGAGCGCCAGCGCCGCCTTGCCCGGCTGGTTGGCGGCGATCCACATATTGCCGGCGGCGGCCAGCATCCGCGCCTTGGCCGGATCCTTGTCGTCGGTCGCCAGCGCCGCTTGCTCGAACGCCGTCGCGGCGGCTTCGTGCTTGCCGCCTTGGCTGGCTTCGAGCGCGCGGCAGACGAAGGCATCCGGGGTGACGAGGTCGGGACATTTCGCAGCAGCCGGCGCGGCGGAAGCAAGGGCGGCGGCAATCAACAGGATCATGAAACAGGCTCCAGAAGGGCGCCGACGGTCTGTACGATCGCGTCGATCTCGCGAGGTTCCGACAGGCGGTGGCCGCCGTCCTTGAGGATGTTCAGCTGGACATCGGCTGAACGCAGCCGCTCCATCAGCCGGATCGCGACCGCGATCGGCACGTCGCGGTCGGCGTCGCCATGGACCAGGCGCACCGGGCAGTCGATGGCGATCGGCGAATCCAACAGCCGAAGGGCCTGCCCCGACTCCCAAAAGGCCAGCGTCGTGAGTTGCGGTCGCTCGATCTTGTCATACTCGTGCAGTTCTTTTTTCTGACCGGCGTCAAATCCCCATTCGGTGAAATCCGGCGCCGAAGCGATTCCGACCAGCGCCAAAACTCGTTCGGGCCGCCGAATCGCGAGGTGGAGGGCGATCCACGCTCCCATCGACGAGCCGATGGGAATGATTGGTCCGTCGGTAAGCTGGTCGACCATCGCCAACGCCTCGTCGAGCCAGCCCGCCAGCGTGCCGTCTTCGAAGGTGCCGCTAGACGAACCGGTGCCCGAATAGTCGAACCGCAGCATCGCCATGGCGCGGCGCGCGGCGAAGGCGTCGAGCGCCATCGCCTTGGCGCCGTCCATGTCCGACGCGTAGCCGGACAGGAATAGGAGCGTCGGCGCCGAGCCCGGACGAAGCCGGTAGGCGAGGCGGCGGCCGTCGCCGGGTTCGAGATAGCAAAGGTCGGGCTGGCGATCGTTCATTCGGGATTTGGTTTAGCCCGCCGACGCCCAAACGGGCAGTGTGTGGTTTTTGCATCAGTCTTCTCATCAAATCCCGCGAACCCATTCCGATACTGAAACTTTCTTAGGTGCAGGAGGTTAGGGGTCCGCCAATCAAGCGCTTAAAAGGAATGAATTACATGCGCCAATATCTATTAGCGGCCGTGGCCGCGGCGGCGATCGCAACCCCTGCGGTCGCTGCAGACAATGCCGGCTACGTCGGTGTTGAGGGGGGCATCTTGTTCCCCAAGAGCCAGAGCATTGACGGTTCGGTCAACTTTACCAACCCTGTCGTGGTCGACATTGCCCCGAGTGATTTCGCCCGGGTCAAATTCAAGAACGGCTATGACATCGATCTCATCGGCGGATACGATTTCGGCATGTTCCGGCTGGAGGTCGAGGGAGGCTACAAGCGCGCCAAGGCCAAGAGCATCTCCGTCAATCCCACCTTCCTGACAGCTTTCAACACGGGCGCAGGCACGGCTTTTACGAGCGATGATTTCGACATCGACGGCCATGTCTCGGTCCTGTCGCTGATGGGCAATGCGCTGCTCGACTTCGGCGACGCGGGCTTCGGCGCCTATGTCGGCGGCGGTTTCGGCCGCGCTCGCGTCAAGGAATTCGGTGACCGCGACAGCGCCTGGGCATACCAGGGGATCGCTGGCGTCCGCACCGCCTTGTCGGACAACATCGATGTCGGCCTGAAGTATCGTTACTTCCGCACCGGCCGGCTCAACTTCGATGACTCGCTGGTCTTTACCGGCGTCGGCAACGGCAGCGGGGGCACCGCGCTCTTCGACGCGCGCAATCGCTTCCAGTCGCACAGCCTGCTGCTGAGCCTGATCTACAACTTCGCTCCGCCGCCGCCGCCACCGCCGCCGCCACCGCCGCCCCCGCCACCTCCGCCGCCGCCTCCGGCGACGCAGACGTGCCCGGACGGTTCGGTGATCCTGGCGACGGATGTGTGTCCGCTGCCGCCGCCGCCACCGCCGCCGCCGCCGCCGGAGCCCGAGCGCGGTTAAGTCGCGAACGCTTCATACGGCACGAAGCACAACCAACTTCCCGGGCGAGGTACCTGCTTCGCCCGGGATTTTCTTTGCCTGGCCAATCTACGCAACGGGCCGGCCACATGCTAGCTGACGGTGCGGCGAGGAGGCGAGGCCGATGAAATATCGCAAGCTTGGCGACAGCGATCTCGAAGTTTCGGAAATCTCCCTGGGGTCGTGGCTGACCTATGGCGTCGGCGTCGAAGCCGATGCGGCCTTGGCCTGCCTGAACGCGGCCTTCGAGCAGGGCATCAACTTCATCGACACCGCCAACGTCTACGGCCGCGGCGCCGCCGAGACGTTTCTCGGGCAGGCCCTCAAACACCGGTCGCGCGACAGCTACATCCTCGCCACCAAGCTCTATTTCCCGATGAGCGATATCGATCGCGGCCTGTCGCGGGCGCAGGTCGAAAAACAGCTCGATGCGTCATTGAAGCGGCTGCAGGTCGACGTCATCGATCTCTACCAATGCCACCGTTACGACGGGGACACGCCGCTCGAGGAAACGATGGAGGCGCTGACCCGGGCGGTCGACAGCGGCAAGGTTCGCACCATTGGCTTTTCCGAATGGCCGGCGGAGCGGATCCGGGCGGCGCTCGACATGGCCGGAGTCGCCAAATTCGTCTCGAGCCAGCCGCAATATTCGCTGGTCTGGCGCGAACCTGAAGGCCAGGTGATCCCGCTGTGCGCCGCCAACGGCATCTCGCAGATCGTCTGGTCGCCGCTCGGCCAGGGCGTGCTCACCGGCAAATACGATCCCGATCAGCCGCCGCCGCAGGGAACCCGCGCGGCCAGCGAAGAGATGGGCGGCTGGATGGATCGGCTGATGCAGCCCAACGTCCTGCGCGCGGTGCAGCAGCTCAAGCCCATTGCGGAGGAAGCGGGGCTGACCCTGCCGCAGTTCGCGCTCGCCTGGGTGCTGAGGGAGCCCAACGTCGCCTCGGCGATCATCGGCGCCTCGCGGCCCCAGCAAGTCATCGAGAATTCGCATGCTTCCGGGGCGATCATCGACACCGAACTTTTCATGCGGGCCGAAGCGATCATCGAAGCGGCATTGGCGGCCGAGCTCGCCGACTAGATCGCCTTCGAGCTGCGCCGGTTCGGTGAGACGAAGATCTCCTCGATCGGCAGGGCGAACAGCTCGGCGATGCGGAAAGCGAGCGGCAGCGATGGGTCGTAGCGGCCGGTTTCGATCGCGTTGACGCTCTGGCGCGACACCTCGAGCTTTTCGGCAAGGTCGCTCTGGCTCCAGTTTCGCGCCGCTCGGAGCACCTTGAGGCGGTTTTCCATCAGCACTGCCCCGAGTCGCCGAGCGTCAGCCGGTTGATGCAGGCACCGAGACCGAGGCCGCCGAACCACAGGACGGCGATGTAATAAGCGTCCACGTGGGGGACGAGCTCGAAGTTCTCGAGGAACCCCCAGACCGTTGCCACGCTGAGCGCGAATCCGCTCGCCCAGAGCGTCTGACGGACCATCAGCACCCGGACAAACTCATCCTGCTCTTCGACCAGATAGCGGCCCATCGCCGTGAAAATGCCGATAATCGGCAGGGCAGGCAGGACCGCCGCGACATAGGCTGCGCCGCCGCTCAGCAGGTGGTGCTTGAAGCCGTACACCGCGCCAAACAGGAACACCGCGTAAAGGACGCTTAGCCAGACGACCCGCCAACTGTACCTGCGGGCTGGTTTGCTCTTCGTTATTTGTAAAGCTTCCTTTTCTGTTAGTAATGTTAGCTTTACAGTAAGGTATCGCGCGTGTCCAGCGTCATTGACATAAAGCTAATCGGCGTGACCAATTTCCAAGCGAGGTCCAAACCTTGACAGGGGCTAGGAACTTGACAGGGGCTAGGAAATAGCCGGAAGATTGCGCAGCTTAGGCTCCTGGGGGGAACCATGAAGCTCGCTATCGCCGTGCTCACGGCCGTTCTCCTGATGGTCGGCACCGCTTCGGCTCAAAATCCGGGAGCCGCCGGAACCCCCGCCAATACCAGTGCGACCGCCACCGAGGCCGCCCCTGCCCCGGGCTCTGTGGGCATCACCATTTCTCCCATGAAGCGCGAGAAACTGCTGCGCGACTTGCTCAATGCCATCGCCCCGCCACGCCCGGCCGCTGCCACTGCCGCACCCGCCGAGCCGTCGGAACAGCCGGCCGGTACTCCGGGCGCGGGTACGGCGAGCCCGACTCCACCCCCACCTCGTCCTGCAACTGGCGTCGCGCTGACACCCGCCGTGACCGTTCCGGTGCCGCGACCCGCGACGGCGATCGTTCCAAAGCCGCGGCCGGCGCTTCAACCCGCCGGATCCATATCGACGCCTCGGCCAGTGCCTGCCATCGCGCCGCCCGCGCCAATCGATCCGCCGCCCGCCCCGCCGCCGGTGGCCGAGCCCGTACCGCCGATCACGTCACCCTCTGCGCCAGCTCCCGTGGCGATCGAGCCGCCGCAGCCAACACCTCCCCCAATCGCCGCGCCCGCCCGCTCGATCTTCGATGCAAATACAATGCTGCTGGTCGGCTTGCTCGCGGCGCTGGCAGCGGCCGCGATTGCAACCGTCATGCGCGTGCAGCACACCCGCCGGATCGAGCGGACGCGTGCCGCGCTGGTGGTGACGCCGAGGATAGACCTTGCGGCCGGCGCCTCCTCCATCGACGGCCTGTCGCTGGTCGGCCCGCCGCTGGCGATCCGCGCCCGGCTCGCGACCTGAATTGACTGACCGCGTTTCACTCAGCGCGCTAATCCCCGACCGGCTGGATTCGGTCGCCGAGCGGGTGAAGGCCAAGATGTGCGACGATGAACAGATAGGCGGCATGAAGCTCGCCTGGGGCTTCATCGGCGGCGAACTCCAAAACGCGCTCAAGTCGGTGCTCGACTGCGATCTGCTCGAGGTTCTTGGCGGGGCGTGGGCGAAGGCCGCTCCGCTCGCCGACTACGCCGATCCGGACAAGCATCCGCCCGGCGAGCGGTCGGTAATCGAGCTCGGCGAGCATGACATCAGCCGAGAGATCAATCCGGTGATCGCCGTCACCATCGGCTCGTGCCCGTGCGTCGAACTCAACTTCACGTTCGCCCTGGCCGCCCACGTCGGCGGGGTAAGATTGTCGATCATCGACGGCCACATTGTCGGTGGTGACCTCGGCGAACTGTGGGCCAGCGGCCAGCTAAGTTACGAAGGGGCGCCGCTGCATCCTTCTCAGGAATCCAGGAAAATCGACATCCCGGGCGAATTTGGTTTCGCCCCTCCGGGCATCAAAATCCCACGGCTTCCCGGGCAAGCGGTTGAGGGAGCGGCGGACGGCGGCTAGAGCCGCAGGCGATGACCAGGATGTTCAAGATCGCCTTGCCGGACGGCTCGGTGCGCGAAATGCCCGAGGGTTCGACGCCGGCTGACGTGGCGGCGGCGATCGGGCCGGGGCTGGCCAAGGCCGCGCTCGCCGCCCGGATCGACGGCGAGATGCGCGATCTCAACCGGCCGTTCGAGGGCGATGCCGCACTGACCCTAGTCACGTCGCGCGACGAGAAGGACGCGCTCGAGCTCATTCGCCACGACTTCGCGCACCTGCTCGCCGAAGCGGTCCAAAACCTCTTTCCAGGCACCCAAATCACGTTCGGCCCGGCGACCGACGACGGCTTCTATTACGACTTCGCGCCGGCGCCCGGCCGCGGTCCCTTCGCCGAAGAGGACCTCCCGGCGATTGAGGACGAGATGCGACGCCTGATCGCGCGCGACGAGCCGCTGGTGCGCGAAGTTTGGACGCGCGACCAGGTGCGCGAATTCTTCGAGAAGGGCGGCGAGGCGTTCAAGGCCGAGTGGGTGATGGAGCTGCCCGAGGGAGAGGCGATCACCATGTATCGGTCGGGCGGATGGGTCGACCTGTGCCGTGGCCCGCACCTCGCCTCGACAGGCAAGCTCGATCCGCAATCGTTCAAGCTGACGCGGGTGTCGGGCGCTTACTGGCGCGGCGACCCCAGGAACCCGATGCTGAGCCGGATCTACGGCACCGCGTGGCTCAACAAGAAGCAGCTCGACGCCTATCTCGTCCGATTGGAGGAAGCGGAAAAGCGCGACCACCGAAAGATCGGCCAGGAGATGGACCTGTTCCACCTCCAGCCCGAGGCGCAGGGGTCGGTGTTCTGGCACCCCAAAGGCTATCTCATCTGGCGCGAGCTCGAGGCCTATATGCGCCGTCGCCTCGACGCGACCGGCAACCTAGAGATCAAGACTCCGCAGTTGATGAGCGCCAAGCAGTGGGAGCGCTCGGGCCACTGGGGCAAGTATCGCGAGAGCATGTTCGTGGTGCCGGACGAAATCCCTTCGACCGACGAAGACCAGCCGGTGCTTTCAGGCAAGGGCGAGCTGATGGCCCTTAAGCCGATGAACTGCCCGGCCCATGTGCTCGTCTTCAAGCAGGGCATCACCAGCTACCGCGACCTCCCGGTCCGCTACGTCGAGTTGGGCTGCTGCCACCGCAACGAGCCGCACGGCGCTCTCCACGGCATCCTTCGAGTCCGTCAATTTACGCAGGACGACGGCCACATTTTTGTGTCCGAAGACCAGCTGATCGACGAGGTGCGCGAGTTCTGCGACTTGCTCGACAGCGTCTATCACGACCTCGGATTCGACAGCTATTCGATCAAGCTCGCGCTACGGCCCGACGAGCGGTTCGGAAGTGATGAAATGTGGGACTGGTCGGAGCAGTCGCTGCGCGACGCGGTCAAGGCGGCGGGTCGCGACACGCCCGAATATGGCTGGGAGGAGCTCCCCGGGGAGGGGGCCTTTTACGCTCCCAAGCTCGAATGGCACCTGACCGACGCGATCGGCCGCACGTGGCAGGTCGGGACCATGCAGACCGACACCGTGTTGCCCGAGCGGCTCGACGCTTTCTACATCGGCGAGGATGGCGAAAAGCACCGGCCGGTGATGCTCCACCGGGCCATCCTCGGCACCTTCGAGCGCTTCATCGGCATCCTCATCGAGCATTACGCCGGCAAGTTTCCGCTATGGCTGGCGCCGGTGCAGGCGGTGGTGACGACGATTGTCTCCGACGCGGATGCTTATGCGGGCGAAGTCGCTGCCGCTCTCCGTCGGGCGGGCATTCGCATCGAAGCCGACCTGCGCAACGAGAAGATCAACTATAAGGTGCGCGAGCACAGCCTCGCCAAGGTTCCGCTGCTGCTGGTCGTTGGCAAGCGCGAGGCCGACGAAGGCACGGTCGCTCTGCGCCGACTCGGCTCGGAAGACCGGCAGCAGATGATGAGCCTCGACGATGCCGTTGCGATGATCGCCGCGGAGGCTATTCCTCCAGACTTGCGCTGACGCCTGACGCCGCATCGCCACAGGTCGTTGCGAAAACGACTCGCGAATCCGCGAGTGGCCTTTTCTTCCACCGCCCAACCGCCTAACTCGCCAAGTTGAACTGCCAATTGGAGACCAGACTATACCCCCGCCTTATCCGCGCCGCCCGCAGACGCCGCCGGCCATGTCCGGCCCCCGCTACAACGAGTTCATCACCGCTCCCAAAGTGCGGGTGATCGACGAAAACGGCGAAAACCTGGGCGTGATGTATACGCGCGAAGCCGCCGAACAGGCCGCCGAAGTCGGGCTCGACCTGGTTGAGATCTCTCCCAACGCCGATCCGCCGGTCGCCAAGTTCCTCGACATCGGCCGCTACAAATATGAAGCGCAGAAAAAGGCCAACGAGCAGCGCAAGAAGCAAAAGACGCAGGAGATCAAGGAGATCAAGATGCGTCCCAACATCGACGACCACGACTATGACACCAAGATGAAGAAGGTCGTCGAGTTTCTTGAGGAGGGCGACAAGGTCAAGGTGACGATGCGCTTCCGCGGCCGCGAGATGGCACACGGCGAATTGGGCATGGCGGTGCTGCGCCGAGTCCAGGACCAGACCGCAGAACTGGCCAAAGTCGAAGCGCACCCGCGCATGGAAGGCCGCCAGATGCTGATGGTGCTGGCGCCGAAGTGAGCGTGGAACCGGCCAACCGCTCGCTGAACTGCCCTCGCTGCTCTTCGAGCATGGAAGCGGGCTATCTTGTCGACGAAGGATACGGCACCAAGGCGGTCCCAAAGTGGGTGGCGGGCGTTCCCCAAAAAAGCATCTGGACCGGCCTCAAGCTGCGCGGTCTCGACCAGATTGAGGTCGCAACTTACCGCTGCCGGCGCTGCGGATATCTCGAAAGTTACGCTTCGGGCTGAGGTTGCGGGCGCTAGAGTCGATTTCGCACCCTTCCATTCCGTTACGGAAAGCAGCAAAAACTCCATAGCTGTTGCAATTGTGCTGCAATCATTTGGCATTATCGTTGCAGATTGATGCGCAACCGCTTTCCTTAGCCGCATCGCTGGATTAGCCTCCCTCGAGCATCGCTCTGACAGGGGGAGTCGAAGATGGCGCGCAAATCCGTATGGCTGCTTTCAGCAGGTATGTTCGCTTTGGCTGTTCCAGCCCAGGCGCAGGACACCACTCAACCATCCGAGCCCAGTGGGCCATCGGCAACCGAACAGGCCGCTGTCGAACCCGACTCGCAGGCCGCGGCCGACGCCCAACCCGACGAAATCGTCATCACCGCGCAAGGCCGATCGCAGGTGCTGCAGGACGTTCCGATCGCGGTGACCGCGGTCAGCGGCAATGCGATGGAAAACTCCGGTGCGTCGGACATCCGCCAGCTCAATCAGCTCGCACCGTCGCTCCTCGTGTCGTCGACCGGCAGCGAAGCGAACGGCTCGGCCCGCATCCGCGGCATCGGCACCGTTGGCGACAATCCTGGCCTCGAAAGCTCGGTCGCGGTGTTCATCGACGGCGTTTATCGCTCGCGCTCCGGCATCGGCCTCAATGAACTTGGCGAGATCGATCGAGTCGAGGTGCTGCGCGGGCCGCAGGGCACCTTGTTCGGCCGCAACGCTTCCGCCGGCCTGATCAACATCCTGTCGAAGCGGCCGTCGCACGAATTCGAAGTCTACGGCGAGGGCACGATCGGCAATTACGACCTTCGCCGGATTGCCGGCGGCGCAACCGGCGGGCTTTCGGATACGATCGCCGCCCGCATCGACGCTGTCTACGTCAAGCGCGACGGCTTCTATAAGGATCCGGCGAACGACACCACGGTCAACAACCGCAATCGTTTCTTCACGCGCGGCCAGCTGCTGTTCGAACCGAACCAAGACCTGACCATTCGCCTGATCGCCGATTACACCAAGCGCAACGAACGATGCTGCGGCGCTGTCTACATCGACAATTCGGTCAACTCGGCGATCGGCAACCTCAACGAAGTGGCGAACCCGCTCAACCAGCCGGGCGGAGTTCCGCCGCGGACGAACGACCTCGGCAACAATATCGTCAACGTCCTGCGCGACCTCGGGCAAGATCTCAACGCGCTGCACTCCGGCTATAACCGCACTTTGTCTGTTACTCCGGGACGCAGCTACAGCGGCCAGACGAAGGATTGGGGCCTTTCAGGACAGGTCGACTACGACTTCGACTTCGGCACGCTCACGTCGATCACCGCCTACCGCCACTATGACGCTCGTCAGGGTGGCGACCTCGATTACAGCACCGTCGACATCCTCTATCGCACGGACGATGCGGGGCGCAGGTTCAAGACTTTCAGCCAGGAACTGAGGCTCCAGGGCAATGCGTTCGCGGACAAGCTCGACTGGCTGGTCGGGGCCTATTTTGCCAACGAGGACCTTAGGGTCACCGACGACATCAAGTTCGGCAGCCAGTACGGCCGCTTCGCGACCTGCCGACTTGTCTCCCCGACCACTCTCACTCCCTTCTATTCCCCCACGACGCCGACCTGCATGAGCATCGGGGGCCTGACAGTCGCGCAGCGGTCGGCAGCCTTTCCAATCTTCGGCGCGGCGTCGCCCGCGGTCTACACGGCGTTCGACAATCTCGAGAATCTCGATAATCTTGGGGCGACTCGGGACGAATACAACCAGAACAGTCGCAACTGGGCGCTGTTCACGCACAACATCTTCCACATCACGCCGCAAATCGATGCGACCATCGGGCTTCGCTACACCAACGAGCGCAAGAAATTCGATGCGACTTTCGGCAACAACAACACGGTCTGCGCCGCCAACCAGGCGCTGCTCCTGCCCTTCACCAATCCAAACAGCCCGTTTTTCACCGCAGGCGGCCTGCATCGAGTGAACCAGGGGCTCCTTCGCCTGTCGTGCACAGGCAATTCGACCGCCGAGCTCAACGGCGTGTCGATCAACGACCAGCGCAAGGAAAACGAGTTTACCGGCACCGGTGTGCTTTCCTATAAACCCAACGACGATCTTCTGTTCTATGGGAGCTATTCGCGCGGCTACAAGGCCGGCGGCTTCAACCTCGATCGTTCGGCGTTAAAGAACCCCACCGTATCGTTCGCCAGCCTGGGCGGTGCCCAGGCGCTGGTCGGCAATCTGCAGTTCGATCCCGAGATCGTCGACGCGTTCGAACTCGGCGCCAAATACTCGCGCCGCGGGTTCACCTTCAACGTCGCTTTGTTCCGACAGCTGTTCAAGAATTTCCAGCTGAACACGTTCGACGGTTCCGTCTTCATCGTCCAGAACGTTAACGGCTGCAAGTCGGACCTGGGCGGCGCCGATCGCGACCAGAGCGACAACCCCGGCGGCGCCAATTTCGTTCCGCCGGTCATCGTGGCGGGGGCGGCATTCAATGCCAACCCGGCGGCCAACACCGGCGCGTGCGACAAGGATGACGTGGGTTGGGGTGTACGTTCGCAGGGCGTCGAGCTCGAGGCAACGGTTGTCCCGATGTCCACCCTGAGGCTCAACCTCGGCCTGACTCTCGCGCAGACCAAGTATCGCAAGAACCTGGTCGGCGACGACGACGGCACTCCGTTGAACCCCGCGCTTCGCATGCTTCCGGGCGACAACATCTCGAACGCGCCAAGAGCGGTTATGACCGCCGCCTTTGCTTGGACACCTCCAATTGGCAACAGCGGCTTATCGGGCCTGGTCTATGTCGATGCGCGCCGGAGCAGCGGTTATAACACCGGGTCTGACCTTTTCCCGCAAAAGGAGCAGAACCAGTTCACGGTGGTCAACGGCCGAATCGGTGTCCGCGGGCCGGACGACAGCTGGTCGCTCGAGCTATGGGGCCAAAACCTGCTCGACAAGGATTACTCGCAGGTCGCGTTCAACTCGCCGTTCCAGCAAGGTGGCGGAACGACTCCGCCGGCCGATCCAGGCTTCACCCTGGCGCCATTCGCCGACCCGCAATATCCGGGCGGCCGCCAGCTGTTCTCGCAATTCCTTGCCGAGCCGCGCACCTATGGGC
>JBKJYX010000301.1:0-2557 GCA_046715575.1 Sphingomicrobium sp.
CATGTCGTCGCTGCGCGCCAAATACCAGTAATAGCCCTCGCCGTCGCGGCGGTAGGTGTCGCCGGTGACGTTCCAGCCGTCGTGGACATAATCGGCCTGGCGCGGGTCGTCGAGGTAGCGGCAGCCGGTCGGGCCCTTGACCGCCAGCCGGCCAAAGCCTTCGGCCACGGACAAGCCGGCGTCGTCGAGCACGGTCGCTTCGTAGCAGGGCACCGCCTTGCCGGTCGCTCCGGGGCGGATGTCGTCGCCCGCCGCGGCGATGAAAATGTGCATCATCTCGGTCGCGCCGATGCCGTCGGTGATGGCGATGCCGGTGCGCTCCTTCCACGCGTGCCAGGTCGCCTCGGGCAAATGCTCGCCGGCCGACAGGCAATAGCGCAGGGTCTTGAGCGCTGCGTCGAGCCCCGGCTGCGACAGCATCGCCTTATAGGCGGTCGGGGCGGTGGCGAGGTGGGTGACGCCGAACTCGGTGATCGCCTCGAGCATCGCCGGCGGGCCGCCCTGCTCGATGGTCGCCGCCGCCGCTCCAAACCGCAGCGGAAACAGCAGGGTCGCGCCGAGCCCGAAGGTGAACGCGATTGGCGCCGAGGTCATGAAGACGTCGCCCGGCTTGGGACCGATCAAATGTTTCGCGAAGCTGTCGCATGGCGCGAGCACGTCGCGGTGGAACTGGACGCAGCCCTTGGGCACGCCGGTGGTGCCGCTGGTGAAGGCGATCAGCGCGGGGTCGCCGCGGCCGGTGTCGTGCGCGGGTAACGGCTCGAGATTCGCGCACCGTGTTTCGAGCTCGCCCTTGCCGTGGTCGCCGTCATATTTGATCAGGTGCTTGACGAAGCGCGCCTGTTCCATCGCCTGTCGGAAGTCGCCGATGAAGCGGCTGTCGACGATTGCGTGGCTGACCTCGGCGCGATCGATCACCGTCGCGATCTCGCCCAGGCGGAGCAGCGGCATGGTCGCGACCACCACACCGCCGGCTTTCAACACGCCGAGCCAGGCGGCGAACATGGAGAAGGTATTGGGCCCGCGCAGCAGCACGCGATTGCCGGGAACCAGCCCTTCCTCCTCGACCAGTAGCCGCGCGATGCGGCCGGAGAAGGAATCGAGGTCGGCGTAGGACCAGCGGCCATGCGCATTGATAATCGCCGGCGCATCCGGCGCGCCGCCCTTGAGCAGCTCCGCCGCGGCATTCAGCCGCTCGGGATAGTGCAGCTCAGGCAGGTCGAAGCGGAACTCCGGAACCTGGTCCGGCGAAGGCAGGCGCTCCTCGACGAAGCGATCCATCACTCAGGCACTACCGCCGTAGTTTCAATCTCGATCAGCGCCGCATTTTCGACCAGCGCACTGACTTCGACCAGGGCCATAGCCGGATAATGCGCGCCCATGATCGACTTCCACACCGGCGCCAACTCGTCGCGCTGCGAAAGATATTGGGTGCGGTTGGTAATGTAGCAAGTCATGCGCACTATATGCTCGGGGCCGGCGCCGTCCTCGGCCAGGATCGCCAGCGTGTTGCGCAGCACCTGCGCAAACTGATCGACCAACCGATGCGACGGAAAATGTTCATTCTCGTCCCAGCCGACCACGCCGGCGGTGACAATCAGCCGACCGCTCGCGGAGATTCCGTTGGAATAGCCCTTGGGCCGCGGCCATTCGGGCGGGAGCAGCACTTTCATCGGACTTGATCCTTGAGCGAATGTTCCTTGAGCAGGTCGCGGGCGATGATCTGGCGCTGCACCTCGCTGGCCCCTTCATAGATGCGTAAGCTCCGGACCTCGCGGTAGAGTTCTTCCACCTTGGCGCCTTTGGTCACGCAGAGACCGCCGTGCATCTGCACTGCCGCGTCGATCACCCGCTGCGCCGCCTCCGTGGCGTAGAGCTTGGCCATCGCCGCGGCGCGGCGGTTATCCTTGTCGCCGACATCCTGCTGCCAGGCAGCGCGATAGACCAGCAGCGCCGACGCATCGACGCTGGTGGCCATGTCGGCGAGCTTGGCCTGGGTCACTGCATTGTCGACCAGCGTCCCGGCGCCGAGCTTGCGCGTCGAAGCGAAGTCCAGCGCCTCATCGAGCGCGCGCCGCGCGAAGCCGAGCGCCGCCGCGCCGACCGTCACCCGGAACAGATTGAGGGTCGCCATGGCGATTGCAAAGCCTTGGCCGGGTTCGCCGATCAGTTCTCCAAGCGCGTTTTCATACCTTAACCGCGCGAGCGGGTGCGGCGAGATGACCTCGATCCGCTCCGCAACGACGACCGCATCGGCGGCCACAATGAACGCCGATAATCCGCGCGAACCTTCGCCTAGTTCGCTGCGCGCAAACGTCACGTAGAAATCGGCGATGCCGCCGTTGGAGATGTAAGTCTTTTCGCCATCGAGCACCCAGCCATTGCCTTCTTGCCGGGCCGTCATGGCGATGTTCGCGGCGTCGGATCCGCATTCCGGTTCGGTCATCGCAAACGCTGCGATCGCCTCGCCCGACGCGACGCGCGGCAGCCATTCGCGTTTCTGGTCGGGGCTGCCAAACAGGCTGATCGCGCCCGACCCGAGCCCCTGCATCGCGAA
>JBKJYX010000302.1:0-6265 GCA_046715575.1 Sphingomicrobium sp.
GATGCGGGCGAGCAATTGCCGGTCGAGGATGAAATTCTGACCGAGCGATTTGCGCGCCTGGAGGCCGTGCCGCGCGATCACGTCGCGCAGCGGCTCAGGCCCGTGCGTCACGCAATTTCGCTCACGCGGCGGGAGCGCGGTAAACGCCGCACTGAGCGGCGAGGCGGATCGCCGCGGCCATCGCCCGCGGATCGGCGCGGTCCTGCCCGGCGATGTCGAACGCGGTGCCGTGATCGGGCGCGGTGCGGATGATCGGCAGGCCCAAAGTGAGGTTGACGCCTTCCTCGAAGTGCAAAGCTTTGAGCGGGATCAGGGCCTGGTCGTGGTACATGCACAAAGCCGCATCGTACTTCGCCCGGGCGCTGGTGTGGAACATGGTGTCGGCGGGGTGGGGTCCGGTCACGCGCCAGCCTTCGGCGACCAGCGTCGCGATCGCCGGTTCGATAATCTCGATCTCCTCCCGGCCGAGCGTCCCGCCTTCGCCGGCGTGCGGGTTGAGGGCCGCGACGGCGAGCCGCGGATCCTCGATCCCGAAGTTGCGCTGGAGCCCGCGCAGAGCCGCTCGCCCGCGTGATTCGATCAGTGCGGTCGTCAACGCGCCGGCGGCGAGCGCTAATGGAAGATGGGTGGTGACCGGAACCGTGCGCAACGTCGGGCCGGCGAGCATCATCGCGACGTTGGTCGCGGCGACGCCGCAGCGCTCGGCGACGAACTCGGTTTGTCCGGGGTGGGAAAAGCCGATCGCGTAGAGTTGCTCCTTGGACACCGGACCGGTGATGACCCCGGCCGCAGAGCCCGAGCGGGCGAGCCCGACCGCGATCTCCAGCGAATCGAGCGAGCAATGGGCGCCGGCGACGCTCGGATGGCCGGGCGTATCGGCTTGCGCGGCGGCGAGCTGGATCAGCGGCAGGCCGACATCGAACGCGGTGTCGGCTTCATCAAGTCCGTCGATGACCTCGATCGGGCCATCCCAAACGGCGGCGATCGAACGCGGATCGCCGATGGCGACGAACGTCGGCAGCTCGAAACGGGCGCGGTTGTCCCAGCATTTGGCAATCACCTCCGCGCCGATGCCGGCCGGATCGCCGAGCGACACCGCCAGCGGTGCGGTGGGATAGAGGGTCATTGGGTCGTTGGGGAAAAGCGCATCACGCGCTGCTCTTATCTGAATTCAATCACCGCATCACGCCGAAGATCGCGCAAGTAGCGCCGGGCGCGCAGGTTGACGCGCTCCTCGTTGATCTGGGCATACACGTCATCGTGGGTCGGCGCGTTCGCGTTGACCTCGTCGCGGCCGCAGATCACCAGGATGCGCACACCCTCGTCGATCGAGCCAAACGGCTGCGTTGCCTGGCCGACCTGCATCGGCAGCATGAGCCGCTGCAGCGCGGCCGGCAGGTCGCGGATCTTGGCCTGGTCGCTCTGAACCATTTCGCCGTTGAAGTCGGCAGCGATCTTGTCGGCGCCGCCGCAGCCGCCGACGGTGCGCGCGGCTTCGGCGAAACGGGCGACGATCGGCTCCGCCTGGGCCCGCGTCGTGCCCTTCGGGAACGTCACCGACACCTGCTTCAGGCTCAGCACCGCATCGCGCGGGTCGGCGGTCAGGACCTTGCGTGTGTCTTGCACGGCGACGATCGAAATTCCGCCCTGCACCTGGATCGGGTTGCTGACTTGTCCCGGTCCCATCTGGCGCAGGGTCGCCGCGATCGCTTCGGGCAATTGTTCCGGGCGGACCCAGCCGAGATCGCCGCCGACCGCCGCGGTCGATGCCTCGGAATATTGACGCGCATAACCGGCGAACGATGCGCCCTTGCGGAGTTGCTCGAGGATCTGGTTGGCATTGGCCAGCACCTGCGCTTCATTGCCGGCGTTGGCGGACAGGTAAATCTCGCCGACCCGGAACTCCTCGGTTCCCTTGGCGGCATTCATTCGGTCGAGCACTGCCTTGACCTCGTCCTCGCCGACGCTGACCTCGATCTTCGCCCGCTGGAGCCGGGTCCAGGCAAGCTCCCCTTCGACCTGGCGGCGCATCGTCGCGATCGACGAGCCATTGGCTTCGAGCAGTGCGGAAAGCTGCTCGACCGTCTGCTTGTTGTTTTCTGCGACGCGCGCGAGCGTGCGGTCGACATCTTGCGGCTTGATCGTGATTTTTTCTGTCCGCGCAGCCTGGATCTGGAGGGTTTCGTCGATCAGGTTGCGCAGCACCTGCTGGCGGAGTCGTTCGACCTCATCGGCCGGCAAGCGCCCGCCGTTGGCGATGACCAGCAGCGCCAGCCGCTGATCGATGTCGGTCTGGGTGATGATCTCGCCGTTGATAATCGCGGTCGCCTTGACCACGGATGGCATGCTCGAGCCGAACAGCTGGGGATTTTCCGGCAGCCTCAGCGCGGTCGTGCTGTTTGGCGTGCCCGCAGGCGAGGGGGGTGCCGATTCCTGCGCGAAAGCCGTTCCGGCAACCGCCAGGATGAGAGCGGCCGCACCCAAACGGGCACGCGTCGAGAAGAGTTCAGAGCCTGCTGTCACGTTCGTCAAATCCCTTGCAATATCGACCTTGAAACCGATTGCCGTTTAGCCAGGCTCGCTGAACGCAGGCTTAGCGGCCCCCCTTATTTAGCCTAGCGGCCGAGTCCTTTCAGCGCCATTCTGAGCGAGAAAGTGCTCCCCTTTCGGAAGTCCCCGATGCGCTCATAGTCGCGGCGCCAGGATAGGCCAAGCTCCAGGCACTCGTCTTCATACGCAATGCCCAGCCTTTGCCGAACGGGCTGGAAGCCGTCGGCCAGCGACAGCGGATCCTCGGCGCTGTCGGTGAGGTCGAGAACGGTCGCCCCGAACACCGACCAGTAGCGCGCGAACTTCCACCTTCCGGCGAGCCGCAGCTCCTCCTTGTCGCGCAGATCCTCGACCGCGGCGCTGATGTCGCGATTGAGCCTGAGATAGCCGATCTGGACATAGGTCTGGTCGGTGCCGACCGTCATGTCGACCTCGTTGCGCCGGAACGCGAGATCATTCTTGTCGACGCGGAACCGGTGCGTGAGGTCGATGAGCCGGCCGTAGCGGATGCGGGTGCGCCCGACGAAGTCGGAGAAGCGGTCGGAGAGCCCGGTACCGTCGGGAAAAATCCCGGCCCGGCGAACGATCCTGTAACTTTGGCCGACGGTGGTGCTGACCGACAGGTTCGGCCGCTCGACCGACCAGTCGACGCCATAGGTTATGCGCGACGCGTCTTCCCACCGGTCGTAGCCGGGGAAACGGTTCAGGGCGAACAGATTGCTGTCCTCAAGATCGACCGCACGCGCGTCCTCGTTGGGAATGGAGAGGTTCGGCGTCGGCGGGGTAAGCACCAGCTGGAGCCTTGGCACCAGGCGCTGGAAGCCGCCAAAGGCTGGGCCGACGAACGGCCATTGGACGTCCGCGGCGAGGGCGGCGATGCCGCGCGTGTGCCAGCCGTCGGTACCGCGGTAGATCGGCACCGGGTTACTGGCCGAATCTTCGGTGTGGTAGAGATCGCCGCGGGCGTAAGCGGTCAGCAGGAGTTGTTGTCCAAAGGTCGTCAGCCGCCGCAGGTCCCATCGCGCACCGACAAACGCGCGCTGAGTGTCCTGTCCGTCGATCCTGAGGATAGCGAGGCTGTTCGCCTGCAGTTCAACGTTCCCGCCGACTACCGGCCCATCGAGACGGAACCGGGCATCGATCGCCGGCAGGGCGATCGGAAATTGTTTCTGCACATCGTCGACGCGCAGGCCCTGGAACGCCCAGCCGGCGATGCTGATGTAGGACGTGGGGCTGATCCGCTCGGCATTGACGAAGCTCCGCAAGCGATCGTCACGGGTAATGTCATAGCGCTGGGTGACGGTCTTGTCGGTCGCGACCCGGAATGAGCTGGTCACGCTCCACAGCGGATCGAACTGTGCCTTGCCATTGCCTTCGAAATAGGCGCGAAAGCCGTGGCGCGTGTCGGGTGTGGGATCATTGACATCGGGATCGTCGATCCGCGCGTAGGTTCCGAAAGCGCCGATCTGAAAGGCGCCGAAGCGGTTGAGATGGCGGTAGCGTGCTTCGAACGCAGGCCAGGTTCCGGTGTACAAATGCGGGGTCAGTGTGAGATCGCGATTGGCCGAAAACCGCTGATAATAAGGCATTTCGACCTCGAGCCCGTTGCGCGAGGAGAGGCTGATTTCGGGCACCAGCCAGCCGCTGACTCCGCCGCCTCCGGACGCTGTGCCGATGCTGAATATCGGCAGCAGCGGCAGGGTCACGCCAAACAGTTGCAGTCGCCCGCCCTGGAATCGGACCTTATTGCGAGTGGGGTCGTAAACCACGCGGGCCGCAGTGATCGACCAGCTCGGATTGCGGGGGCAGCCGCTCGGCTTGATCACCGGGCACGGTGAGTAGATCGCATTGTCGAGGGTGGTGACGTCGCCGGTGCGGGTGCCGCGCGCCGCCGCAATCCGCCCGCCGCTGTCGAGCACGACCAGAAGGTTTTCGATGGTTCCGTCGCGTAATGTGTCGGTCAGCACGACACTGTTGCCGACCAGCTTGTCGCCCTGCGGATTGACGACCACGACATTGCCGGCGGCGCGAACTTCCCCGGTTTGGCGGTTCCAGGTCACCTGGTCGGCGGCGAGATAGTTTCCGTCGCGCGACATGCGTACCCCGCCGGTAGCGGTCACCAGCTCATTGTCGTTGTCGTAGCTGACCTGGTCGGCGCTGAAATTGACCACCGGCGATTCGGCGGGGCTGGCGCTCATGTCGGCGGCCGCGTCGAGTCCGGCCGGCTGGGCAGTGCTTGATTGAGCGAGGGCATTCGCCGGCGCTCCAAGCAGCATCGGCAGTGCCGACCACCAGACTAATCCCTTACGCAAACCTGTCGCCCCGTTTACCTGGCTTTGCCGTGATCCCGCCTATCGCACCTCGGGCGGCGTGCGACAATCCGAGTTGGCCTGGCTTGGCGCCTCGATCCGTCCACTTTGCCCTTTCCGCACTCGCGTCCTAAGGAGCCGCCAACCCCGCTTCCCTTCAAGGATCGCCTTTCATGCAAGTCAGTTTCGCCGACCGCCTCCCTGGCGGAGATTATGCGCTGGTGCTTCCGGCGGACCGCGCCGACACCGACGCGGTCAAGGGATTGGGAGGAGGGGTCGAGGCGACGTTGAAGCGGCAGCGCTTCGAAGGCGATGCGGGCAGTGCCGTCGAGCTGTTCCTGGCGGATGGGACGAAGCGGCTGCTGGTCGTCGGCACGGGCAAGGGCGTGGCCCCCGCCGCGGCTGCGGAGAAGCTTGGCGGGACCGCCGCCGCGAGGCTGCTGACCTCGGGCGAGACCCATGCCGCGATCGATCTCACCGGCCTTGGCTATGACGCGGATGCGGCGGCTCGCGTCGGCCTGAGCGCCGCGCTGCGCTCGTGGCGCTACGACCGCTACCGCACCAAGCTCAAGGACAAGCAGAAGCCGACCCTCAAGCAGGTGACGATCGTCGGCGCCGGCGCCGGTGCCCCGCAGCGCTGGGAGCAACGGTGGCTGCCGGTGCTCGAAGGGGTCAAGCTGACCCGCGAGCTGGTCACCGAGCCGGCCAACATCATCTATCCCGAAAGCTTCGTCGAACGGATCCGCCATCTCGCCGATCTGGGCATCGAACTCGAGGTGCTCGACGGCGCCGCGATGACCAAACTCGGCATGGGCGCGCTGCTCGGCGTCGCCCAGGGCTCGGTACGCGATCCGCGGCTGCTGATCCTGCGCTGGAACGGCGGCAAGAAGGGTGACGCGCCCATCGCTTTCGTCGGCAAGGGCGTGACGTTCGACACCGGCGGCATCTCGATCAAGCCTGCCCAGGGCATGGAAGCGATGAAGTGGGACATGGGCGGCGCCGGCGCCGTCGTTGGAGCCTTCAAGGCGCTTGCTTTGCGAAAAGCCAAGGCGAATGTCGTCGGCATTTGCGGGCTGGTCGAGAACATGCCGTCGGGCAACGCCCAGCGTCCGGGCGACGTCGTCACCACCATGTCGGGCCAGACCGTCGAGGTAATCAACACCGACGCCGAAGGCCGGCTCGTGCTCGCCGACGCGCTCACTTACGTACAGCGCAACTATAAGCCGACCACGATCGTCGACCTGGCGACCCTGACCGGCGCGATTCTCGTTGCGCTCGGCCATGAGTTCGGCGGCCTGTTCACGCCCGATGACGAGCTTGCAGCCCAACTGCTCAGTGCCGCCGAAGCGTCCGGCGACAAATTGTGGCGCATGCCGCTGGCCGAGACCTTCGACCGGCTGATCGAT
>JBKJYX010000303.1:0-6431 GCA_046715575.1 Sphingomicrobium sp.
CTCCGATACCGCCACCCCAGGCCCTGGACGAACGGCGGCCACAGGCTGGTCTTGACGCCCGCCAGGCGCAGGCGGTCGGCGGCCCAGCTGTTGCAGGTGCGGATCGCGCTCGCTTTGCCGGTGGCGCGGTAGAAAGCGTCGGCGGGGCCGTAGCCGGGATGGGCGAGGTGTTGCGGCCGCCCGCTTGCATCGCGCGCGAAGTCCGAGCGGATCGCCGCCCACAGCCGGCGATATTCATGCGGACGCAGGCGAACCTCGCGCGCCGCGTAGGACGGATTGCCGACCCACTCGACGTGCACCACGCGCCGGCCGCCGGCAATCGCCGCCCACACCGTTCTCGGCCTGATGTCCTGCCACCGCGGCGTTTCGAGATAGACGCGCTCCTCGCCCGATCCGAACGCCACCCATCGGGCATTGGGGTCGGGCGCCGCGAAATCACGCTTGGGCAACAGCGGGCGCCAGTCGAGCCCTTGCGCCACCGCCGGCATGATGATGTCGGCGTGGATACCGTTGTCGGCGAGATAGATGGTGATGCCCTGATCCGGCTCCTGCCAGCCGCGATTGACCGGGATCAGCGAGCCCAACAGCGCGGCCAGCAGATAGAGCGCAGGAAGGGCCGCCAGCCCGAGCGCGACCCGCCGCAGCCAAGGATTGGATTTCCGCCTTCGACGCGCCACTCGCCCTCCGCTTCGGCTTGCCTTGCATGGCAGGCCTGACTAGATGCCCCGTCGCCGTTCCAACAGCGGCAATCGGTCGGGGCGTAGCGCAGCCTGGTAGCGCATCACACTGGGGGTGTGGGGGTCGCTGGTTCGAATCCAGTCGCCCCGACCACCCTATCCAATGGAAAGATTACTTTCAGCCATGTCCACCACCCCCCTCCTGATGCAGAGCACCGCCGCTTCGGCCAACAGCCCGTACGGCATCCTTATCGGAATCCTGCCCTGGCTGCTGATCTTCGTGATCTTCTACATGCTGATGATCCGCCCGCAGCAACGGCGGGTGCGGGAACATCAGGCGACCATCTCCGCGGTCAAGAAGGGCGATGAAGTGATCACCGGCGGCGGCATCCGCGGCCGCGTCACCAAGGTGATGGACGACGATGTCGAGGTCGAGATCGGCCCCAACAACCGCGTCCGCATCGTCAAGGCGACCTTGAGCCACGTCGTGACCGCAGCCAAGAAACCCGCGAACGACTAATGCTCGATTTTCCCCGCTGGAAGATCTGGGCCGTCAGCCTCACGGTCGCGATCGGCATCCTGCTCGCGGTCCCGAGCCTGGTTGGCGGCACTCCGCTGGCCCAGAACTGGCCGAGCTGGCTGCCCAACGCCAAGATCAGCCTCGGCCTCGACCTGTCCGGCGGCAGCCAGCTGCTGCTCGAAGCCGATGCCGCCGATGCCGCCAAGCAGCGGCTCGCGGCGATGGAGGACACGGTCGCGACCGAGCTTCGGCGGGGCGATCCCAAAGTCGAGATCGGCGACATCTCGACCAGCGGCGGGCGACTGTCGTTCCTGGTCCGCGATCCGACCCAGCTCGACACCGCGGTCGAACGGCTGCGCACCCTGACCCAGCCGGTCGGCCTCACCGGATCGCGCGACTGGGACGTCAGCGTGGTCGATTCGACGCGCATCGTGCTTGCTCCGACCCAGTCGGGATCGGCCAAGGCATTGAAGGACGCGATGACCGTGGCGCGCGACGTTGTGCGGCGCCGCATCGACCCGCAGGGCACCAAGGAAGTTACCGTCATCAACCAGGGCGACCGGCGCATCCTGGTCCAGGTTCCGGGCGTCGAGGATCCCGAAGCATTGAAGACGTTGATCGGCCAGACCGCTCGGCTGGAATTCAAGCTGGTCGATTTGACCGCCGACCCGCAGCAAGTGCTCGCGGGGCGGGCGCCGCCGGGCAGCCAGGTGCTGCCGCTCGCCGACGGTACCGGGGCGATGGCGGTCAAGCGGCGGGTGATGGTTTCGGGCGACCAGCTGACCGACGCCAAGCAATCGTTCGACCAGGACAGCCGCCCGGTGGTCTCGATCACCTTTAACAACGCCGGCGCGAAACGCTTCGGGCGCGTCACCCAGGAGAACGTCAACAAGCCGTTCGCCATCATCCTCGACGAAAGGATCCTGTCGGCGCCGAACATTAACGAACCGATCCTTGGCGGCCAGGCCCAGATCAGCGGCAACTTTACCGTCGAGAGCGCCAATGCCCTCGCCATCAGCCTGGCCTCGGGCAAACTGCCGGTGAAATTGAACGTGATCGAGGAGCGCACCGTCGGCCCCGATCTCGGCAAGGATTCGATCCAGAAAGGCGCCATCGCATCGGTCGTCGCGACGCTTGCGGTGATCCTGTTCATGCTCGTCACCTACGGCCGCTTCGGGGTCTATGCGACGCTGGCCCTGATCGTGAACGCGCTGATGATCCTCGGCATCATGGCGGTCTTCAACGCCAGCCTGACCTTGCCCGGAATCGCCGGCTTCGTGCTCACCATCGGCGCCGCGGTCGACGCCAATGTGCTGATCAACGAACGCATCCGAGAGGAGCAGAGGCGCGGCCGCAAGGTCCTCGACGCGATCGACACCGGCTACAAGGAAGCGTCGACCGCGATCTTCGATGCCAACATCACCAATGTCATCGCCGCCTCGCTGATGTGGTATTTCGGCTCGGGACCGATCCGCGGCTTCGCGGTGGTGCTGATGATCGGCATCGTCACCTCGGTGTTCACCGCCGTCAATTTCACGCGCATGCTGGTTGCGCTGTGGGTCAGGCGCAAGCGGCCTAAGGTCCTTTACATATGAAGCTGCTGAAGCTTGTCCCGGACAATACCAATTTGGATTTCATGGGCTGGCGCAATGTCGCGCTGATGCTGTCGATCATCGCGACGTTGGCCAGCCTGGCGCTGGTCGGCGTGCGCGGGCTCAATCTCGGCGTCGATTTCGTCGGCGGGCAGATGATCCGCACGACCTTTACCCAGGCGATCGATGTCGATCAGCTGAGGAGCCGGGTCGGAAGTCTCAATTTGGGCGACGCCAGCATCCAGGAAACCGGCGGCCCGAAGACCTATCAGATCCGGCTGCCCAAGCCCGAGGGCGGGGAAGCTGCCGCCAACCGCGCCGCGTCACAGGTGCGGGCGATGCTGGTGCAGCAATATCCCGGCGCCCGGGTCGACGCGGTCGAGACGGTGTCGGGCAAGGTCAGCGAGGAGCTCGCGCTAGACGGCGCGCTGGCCATCACCCTGGCGATGCTCGGCATCGCGATTTACATCTGGCTACGCTTCGAGTGGCAGTTCGGCGTCGGAGCGCTGGTCACCCTGGCCCACGACGTCAGCATGATTTTCGGCTTTTTCGCCATCACCCAGTTCCAGGTCGATCTCAATATCGTCGCGGCGTTCCTGGCGATCGTCGGCTATTCGCTCAACGACACGGTGGTGATCTACGACCGGATCCGCGAGAATCTGCGAAAATACCGGAAGATGGCGATCATTCCGCTGCTGAACCTGTCGTTGAACGAGACGCTATCGCGCACGATTGTCACGTCGCTGTCGATCATGCTGGCGCTGGCGGTGTTGCTGATTCTGGGCCCCGACGTGATCTTCGGCCTGACGCTGGCGGTTTTGCTTGGCACCTTCATCGGCACCTATTCGTCGATTTACATTTCTGCGCCCATCCTGGTGTGGCTGGGGGTCAAGCCCGACAGCTTCCTGAGGGCCTCCGACGAGCGCGACGCGCCGGATCCGCAGGCGGCGTGATCGTTCAGCTTAGGTTCGTCATTGCGAACGGAGTGAAGCAATCCAGTCTTGTGACGCTGGATTGCTTCGTCGCGAAGCCTGTCCTCGGGCTGGCGTAGCCAGACCCGGGGGCTCCTCGCAATGACGGTGCAATCGCCCATCTCACACCTTGGCCTCGGCCGGGGGCCGCGCTAATGAGGATGCCATGTCTAAAATAATCCGTAATGCCGCGATGCTTGTCGCCTGCGCGCTCATCCTTCCCGCCGCCGGCTGCGCCGGCAACAAGGCCAAGGGCGACACCGCCTACATCGCGCGCGACGTCAACACCCTCTACGCGCTCGCCAAGGCGAGAATGGACCAGCAACGTTACGAGGAATCGGCCAAGCTGTTCGACGAGGTCGAGCGCCAGCACCCCTATTCGGTGTGGGCCCGGCGCGCCCAGCTGATGAGCTCCTTTAGTTATTATCTGGCGCGCAAATACCCCGAAGCGGTCAGCTCCGCCCGGCGCTTCCTCACCATCCACCCGGGCAACCGGGAAGCTCCCTACGCTCACTATCTGGTGGCGATGAGCTTCTACCAGCAGATCGAGGACGTGACCCGCGACCAGGCCATCACCCAGCAAGCCGCCGATGCGTTCGGCGGGCTCATCCGCCGCTATCCCCAGAGCCGTTACGCGGCCGACGCGCGATTGAAGCTCGACCTGATCAACGACCATCTGGCCGGCAAGGAAATGGAGATCGGGCGCTACTACCAGCGGTCGGGCAATTGGCTCGCCGCGGTCACCCGGTTCCGCGAAGTGGTCGACAAATACCAGACCACCAGCCACACGCCCGAAGCGCTCGAGCGGCTGGTCGAATGCTACCTCGCGCTCGGCATTCCGCTCGAGGCGCGCAAGGCGGCGGTGGTCCTGGGGGCCAACTATCCGGGCAGCCCCTGGTATAATCGCGCCTATCGGCTGATCTATTTCAAAGAGCCCAAAAACACGCGGAGCTAGCGGCGTTTTCGAGCGCCCGTCCGGGCGAGCAGGCGGCGTTTGGCCGTGGTTTTCGGGCGAGCAGGCGGCGATTGGCCGCCGGGCACTGATCCACTAGACAGGCGCGATGCTAAGGCAGCTCGCCATCAAGGACGTCGTGCTGGTCGACCGGCTCGAGCTGGAATTCGAGCCCGGCCTCGGCGTGCTCACCGGAGAGACCGGCGCCGGCAAATCGATCCTGCTCGACGCGCTCGGGCTGGCGCTCGGCGCCCGCGCCGATGCCGGGCTGGTGCGCAACGGCGAGGAAACCGCGTCCGTCACCGCCGAGCTTGAAATGCCGCGTGGCCACGCGGTGCATGCGCTGCTTGCCGAGCATGGCGTGGAGTGTGAGGCGGGCGAGCCGCTGCTCTTGCGGCGCACGCTGAAGGCCGACGGCGGCAGCAGGGCCTTCGCCGGCGCCACCCCGGTGTCCGCCGCGGTGCTGCGCGACATCGCCGCAGTGAGCATCGAGGTCCACGGGCAGCACGACGATCGCGGCCTGCTCAACCCCAGGGGCCATCGCCAGTTGCTCGACGCGTTCAGCAAGGTCGGCGTGGCTGCTGTCGGAGAAGCGTGGGCCGAAGTGACCCGGCTCGAGCGGGAGATCGCCCAGGCGCGGGCCGACGCCGCCGAAGCGACCCGCGATCGCGACTGGCTGACCCACGCCTCGGCCGAGATCGAGGCGCTCAGCCCCGAGGCCGGCGAAGAAACACGCCTGGCGCAGGAGCGCGCGGCGATGCAGTCCGGCGCCAAGGCCGGCGAGGCGCTGGCCGGGCTCGACGAATTGCTCGGCGGTTCGGAGGGCGCGCTGGCCCAGTTGCGGCTGGCCGCGCGGCGGATCGAGCGCGGGGCGGCCGATCACCCGTTGCTGGCCGAGGCGCTGGCGGCGCTCGACCGGGCGCTGATCGAGGCGTGCGAGGGCGAGGACAAGATCGCGCGCGCGGCCGATGCGCTGACGTTTGATCCGGCGCGCCTCGAAGCGGCCGAAGCCCGGCTGTTCGAAATCCGCGCACTGGCCCGCAAGCACCGCGTCGAAGCCGATGCGCTGGCGGCTTTGGGCGAGCAGATGCGGGAGCAGCTGGCGCTGATCGAACAAGGTGGCGAGCGGATCGCGCAGCTCGGTGTTGAGCTGGTTGCGGCGCGCGCGGCCTATTCGGCCAAGGCCGAAGCATTGAGCGCCCAGAGGCATTCGGCGGCCAAGGCGCTGGATACGGCCGTCGCCGCCGAGCTGGCGCCGCTCAAGCTGGAGTCGGCGCGCTTCCGGACCGCGATCGCCGCGGCCGAGGCCGGCCCTGCGGGCACCGACCGGGTCGAGTTCGAAGTATCGACCAACCCCGGCGCACCGTTCGGCCCGCTGACCCGCATTGCCTCGGGCGGCGAGCTGTCGCGCTTCATCCTGGCGCTCAAGGTCGCGCTGGCCGAGGCGGGCACGGCGTCGACGATGATCTTCGACGAGATCGACCGCGGCGTCGGGGGCGCGGTCGCCAGCGCGGTCGGCGAACGGCTGGCGCGCCTGGCGCGGGACTCGCAAGTGCTGGTCGTCACGCATTCGCCGCAAGTCGCCGCCCGCGCGACCCACCATTACCGGATCGAGAAAGCCCACGGGCCGGAGGGCACGCGAACCACCGTGCGGCGCCTCAACGACCAGGAGCGGCGCGAGGAGATTGCCCGCATGTTGTCGGGCTCGCTGGTCACCGA
>JBKJYX010000304.1:0-6574 GCA_046715575.1 Sphingomicrobium sp.
CGCAGCCTTCGCGAAGCTCGACCCGGCAGCCGATTTCAACCGGCGCACGCGGCAGATCGCGGATCCGCACGAGGTCGCCGGCAACCGCGATGATCGTCGACGACAGGCCGCAGTTCGCGCCGCGCAGGTAGCGCAGGCGCCCCAGCAGGTAATCGTCGCCGATCGCTCGATCGAGCGTCAGCTCGCCGCCGTCGCTGTCGATCACAACGGCAAAGCTGGTGCGGCCGGCGAGATCCACCCGGCATTTTTTGTCGCCGAAATGCGCGCGGCAGCCGGGCGAGGTCGCGGGACAGATCGGCTGCTCGAGTCGCCACGCCGCGCCGCGCAACTCGGCGGTGAAGCTTTCGCCTTTGAGCGACAGCTCGCCGAGCTCGCCGGCCAACAGCTCGATCGCGTCGGCTTCCGGCGCCGCCCAATCGACCGCCGACAAGCGAATGCCCGCCCCGTCCCAGCGCTCGAGCGCGAGGTCGATCGCTTCCAATGCGTCTGAGCTCAATGCTCCCGCGATCTCCCCGGAATCGGGCTCCAGTCCCAGGCTCCGGCTGACCGATGCCGGTGTGATTCCGGGCGTCGGGATGTACGCGACTCCGTCATGCGTCAGCGCCTGGTCGTGGCTGGTCAGTGCCAGCCCGGCGCCGTCCGCCCGCTCGATCCGCCAGCACAGGGCGATCGAGGTCAGCTCGCCGTCGGCGATGCTGGGCATGTCAGGCCTCCCGCACTTCGATGAGCGGAACGCTCGGCGCTTCGCCGGCAAGAAACGTGGCGCGGTTCACTTCCAGGCGGTCGTCGGCAAACCGCACCGGCACATCGAACAGGAAGCCCGCGGTCACGCTCGCTGCCACCGCTGGCGCAGTCGCAAATTGCACGACTCCAAACGCCTCTAGCGTCCACCCGGTCACAAGTTCGGTCCCGTTCACCGCCACCCGCACCGATGCCGGCACCGGTCGCGTGATGCGGCGCAACTCGCCGCCGCCATAGTCCTTGGTCAGCACGAACCGGTCGGCGGCGCCGTCGCCCGTGCCGATGTCCTGGTCGAGCGCGGTCGGGCCGCCGCTCATGCCGTTCGAGCTCTGGTCGTAAGGATCGCGGAACCGGAACCCGATCGCCGGCCCGCGCCGGGCCCGGAAAAATCCGATCAGAGTCTCGAGCTCGGCGTCGCTGCGCACGCCCGGCCCGGCATCGAACCGCAGGCGCGCCTGCTGCCACTCGACATTGCGCGCTTCATAGCCGCTGGCACTGGTCACGATGTTGGTCGAAAAGCTCGGCGAGACGCTCGCCTCGGCGCCGATCTCGATCGGAAAAATCACGTCGTCGAATGGCGTCACCGCCTGTTCCTCTCCGAACAATGTCAGGCCGTCGCGCAGCACTTGCGGAAGCGCCCAGATGAAGACTTCCGCCACACCGCGGAGCGTGGCTTGCGATGCAGCGGCGAGGATTTCGCGCCAGTCGGCCCGGTCGCTCTCGGTCAGGACGAAACCCGACACATAATGCTGCTCTGCGTGCGGGTAGCCGAGCCGCGCATCGACCTGCGCATAGCCCGCCAGCCGCAAGCCCACGCGGCCGCTCGTCACCCACTCATAATCTTCGAGCTGCAGCACATCGAACGCCGGCCGGGCCCAGCCGATCGGCAAATTGGCGCGCCGCAACTCGGGCGCTTGCGGGTCGAGCGCTCCGGGCAAATAAACCAGGATCAGCGTATTCGCGGTTGGCGCCGCTGCTTTGGCGGCTCCCGCGATTGTCGCGGTCGACGACGCCAGCAGCACACCCGCCGCATCGAGCAACGCCAGCTGCGGGGCGCTCATCGCCGCGCGAACGTCGGCGATCTCGACCGGGCTCCCGCCGAACGCCGCCTTCGCCGCATCGTCATAGAGGCACAGCCCGCGGCTCGAAGTCACCCACCACCACGGCTCGCCGATCTGCACCTGGGGCTGCAGCCCGGCCTCGTCGGCCAGCGCGACCAATTCCTCCGCGACATTCGACAGGAACCCGATCCCCGCCACGCTCGCCGGCGACACCAAAGTCGAGGGCGGATCGTAACCGGTCTCAGCCGGATTGCCGTCGAAGCCCCTGGTTATATTGCTCCGGGAGATTGTGCCAAATGACTCATGTCCGCGCCTCGCGGTTCCAGCCCACTCCCGGCCGCGAGGAGGAGTTCGCCGCGGCCTATGGCGGCGATGGCGTCTGGGCGCAGCTGTTCCGGCGGGCCGAGGGCTTTGTCGGCACCGATTTGCTCGCCCCGGCCGAACCCGGCGGGCCGTGGCTGACCCTCTACCGTTGGGAATCCCGGGACGCATTCGACCGCTTCCAGGATGACTTGGGTGAAACCTATCGCCGCCTCGATGCCGAGCTGACGCCGCTGACCGCCGGCGAGCTCTTTATCGGCGCGTTCGACGAGCTGCCCTGAAAAGCCGCCGCTTAGCGGAAGGCGGCGTTGGCGACCGTGACGATCTTCCATTGGGTCGAGGCCGCGGTGCTGGCATTGCGAGCGGTCCGCGCCGACGACACGGTGTGCGCCCCCGATCCGAACGCGAAGTGGCTGTGGTCGCCTTCGTCGAGCGACTCGACCAGATAATATCCGGCGTTGCGGAAGGAGGCGGCGATCTGGCCGTGGGTGACGCCCGGGCGGCGCGCGATGTCGATCGCCCGGCCGCTCAGGTGCCAGCTGTTGCGGACCCCGCCGACCGCGCGATTATGAGCGACCGAGCGGACCGTGCTGGTCACTCTCCCCCATTGGGAACCGAGTCCGGCCACGGCGCGCAAATTCACTCCCGACCGCGGCGGCGACCAATCGCCCGAAACCAGCAGCGCCTTAGAAGGCGAATTTGTCACGACATTGGTCATTTGCCCGGAAGCCGTGGGAACTCCGACCGTGCGAATCCCGAAGTCAGTCTGATTGGACGCCGCCCAACCCTCGGTCGCACTCACCAGCAGCGCCAAACTCGCCAACGATTTCAACATTCGGGAACCCCCCAGGACTCGCAAATTCGCATTACACGGATTGCCCAGCCCGGACAATCGCTTGCGGGCAGGTGTCCCAACCCGCAACAACGCCGCCAAAAACCGCCTCGTGCCAATTTTACACGCGCGTTTTCAACCCATTGCGGAAATTCATTTACCCATCTTAGACTCATCGCAACGATAAGCGGTGTATCAACAAGCCCGGTTGCTTCGTTGGTAACTAAGTCGGCATAGTGGGTTCGGGATGACGCGATGAAACTGAAGCTTGCGTTGATGGCACTGATCGTCGGCCCGTCGGCTGGCGCGGCCGCCACGCAGCAGCAGCCGCCGCTCAAGAACCCCGCCGTCCTCAACATCGGCTTCGTCTGCCGCTGGGACGATCGCTGCATCGGCCGGCAAAAGGTCGCGATGCGCCACTCATTGAAATATGTCGCCAAATACCAGCCACCGGCGTGGAAGATTCAGCTGTGCAACCGCAACGCCGGCCGCAACGGCACCCGCGTCGACTGGATCGGTTTCCGCAATTGCGTTCAGAACCCGGACCTTCGGCCGCCGCCGCCCAGGCCGAGCAAACGCCGCCGCTAGCCCAGCCCCCTTTCCGGAGCATGAAGCCGTGCCCAGACGCGTCAAGGACTTCATCGAAATCAGCGAGTACACCTCGCTCGCCGACCTCATCAAATTCTTGCAAATCATCCGCGACAGCCTCCCCGCCGACGCCGAGCCCGAGCTCAGGATCCGCGGCGACGAGATTTTCGGCCACCGGCTGACCATCAGCTTCCTTCGCCAGCTCACGGCCGAGGAAGCGACACGCGAAGCGCGCTACACCAGCGAACTGCTCCCCGAAGCCGACCCCGCCATCGAGCAGCTGCGCGAGAAGCTCGACAAGGTCCCTTATACCGCCGCCGACGCCCGCGGCACCGCGGGGCGCCGCCGCTAGCACCTACTTCTTCCCCGGCGCCGTCGGTGGTAAAGACCGCTCCCGGGCGGGGGCCAACTTGGGGAAGAACACAATGAAGAACGCACTCTGGATCACCGCCGCCTCGCTACTGCTCACCACCCCTTTTATTAGCTCAAGCGCCCAGTCGCAGGTCAATCCCGGCGGCATGCGCTGGGGTCCGGCACCGCCGTCGCTGCCGCGCGGCGCCCAGGCGGTGGTGCTCGCCGGCAACCCGGATAGGCCCGGCATATTCACCCTGCGACTGCGCTTCCCGCCCGGCTATGCGGTCCCGCCGCACAGCCATCCGGGCGAAGAGCATGTGACAATCATCTCCGGCCAGCTCAACTTCGGCATGGGCCGGCGCATGAACCGCGCCCGAGCGACACGGCTGGTTCCCGGCGGCTTCGTCCACGCCCCCGCGCGCATGAACCATTATGCGTTCACCCGGGGCGGAGCCGTCATCCAGGTCACCGGCCAGGGACCGTTCGCGGTCACCTACGTCAATCCCGCCGACGACCCCCGCCGCCGCAGATAAGCGCCGCCGGAGATAATGACCGGATCGCAAAAGATTGTCGCCATCGGCGCCGCCAGTGGAGTGGCCTCGATGCTGCTGTCGATGGTGATACTTTACCGGCTGCTGCCGCACGCGGCGGCTGACGCCGGGCTCGCCGACCGGCTGGCCTATGCCGCGGTGGCGAATGCGTTCGCGTCGCTGCCGCTGGTGGCCGCCATCGGGGCCGTGGGGAATGCGCGCGCCACCAGCGACGCGATCGATCCGACGCTGGGCAAGGAGAGCCCGGCGATGATCGTCACCGGGCAGGTCGCCGACAACACGCTCCAGCAATTCGCGTTGTTCGCCACCGCGACCCTGGCGCTGTCCGTTAATCTGAAGCCCGGGCAGCTGCACGTCATCGCCGCCGCGGCGATCGTCTTCGTCGCCGCCCGCCTGCTGTTCTGGATCGGCTATCGCATCGACCCGCTCTACCGGGCGTTCGGATTTGCGGCGACCTTCTACCTCAACCTCGGCCTGCTCGGCGCCGCTTTGTGGCTGGCGATCCGCTGAGGCATTTTGCTCCCTCTCCCGCGCGCGGGAAAGGGTTGGGGTGAGGGTCTGCTACCCGCCCCACTCCGCCATCGCCGCCCGATAGCGCTTCCGCGCGCCCTCGAGCGCCTGCTCCGCCGCCTTGGTCTTGGCCGCGGCGTCGCGCTGCCGCGCCCGGGCCCGCTCGGCCGCCTGCTCCGCCTTCGCCACCCCCGCCCGGCTCGGCCGCGGCCCTCGCGGGCGAGCGCTTTCCTTTTTCGTCATCCCGGACTTGCCTGCCCTCGACCCCGATCGGGGGATCGGGGATCCAGCTTCTTTCTTCTTCACCTTCCCCAGCGCTCGCACATGCTCCGCCGCGCTCCCCCGAGCCTTGCGGATCACCTCCCCCGGCCGCGCCAGCGCCTCCTTCATCAGGGCCGGATCGGTGACCACCTCCGCCGCGCCGGCCGAGAACAAATCGGTCCCACTCCCCCAAGCCGCCAGCGCCGCCTTCCGGCTCGCCGCCGCGACGTACGCGTCGTCAAACCCGATCGGAGTCCGAAAGACTTTGAGCTTTGCTTTGCGCGGTTTGGCCATGCCGTTACAACGCGGGAGCGCCGAATCCTCTCCGTGCTATGGCAGCTTCAAGCCGAACGGCTTGAGCGGAAAGGGGGTTGGCGAATTTGGAATGAGGATCGCAAGACCATCCGCCGAATCCGTCAAGTGGACGTGCCAATACGCACCGCTGTCGCGAACCGTTTGATGCAGCTTAGGTAGAATCGATTGGATCGCGTCTCTCGGCACAGCGAATGCTTCGTCTAGATCCATGCAGCCGAGCACGAAGAATGCTTGATTGCCCTCCGCCAGGAACTCGTCCCACTGGGGGTGATATGCGTACCAATATGGATTCTGATTCTTACCGATGTAGCGCTTGGAAATTGAGCAAACTGCTCGCACGTCCCGATTGGCATTCCAATATTGTGCACGGCTTTTTTGTAGGAGGTGCGTGCCCTCCCGTTGAGCAAGCGTCTCAATGATTGAAACTCTCTTTTCCTGAAGTAGGACGCTATCCGTAAACTCGTAAGAGCTCTTCGGTTCGCTTTTCGCCACCTGAGCTTCGACGCCTTCAAAGGTCTCAGGAGACGGCGGAATAACCTCTACATCCGTAGCGGCAGTGAACACTACATCCACCAATCTGTCCAACCGAGTGTACTCTACCGGATTGAACAAACTTCGGACCTTGGTGCCCGTCTCAGATTCGTTGGAATTCTCCTTCACTTGGAGAACCTTCAGCAGCGCCTCAATACTGATCAACCGTACATCCCAGGCGTGGCGCGAACCCCGAATCTGCGCCTCAAGCTCTCCGGTGTCGTCCCGGCCGACAACCATAAGGATAGATGAGGTGTCTCCAATTTCGTTGGCCGCAATTAGTCGAGCGCGATAGCCCGCAATCGTGTCGAGCGAGATACGATAGGCATCTGTAGTTTTTACCTCGACCACCAGATCGCTTGAGTCTGGTGACCGCCAAATGCCGTCATAGCCCACTGCGCTTGGAATTCCCTGATAGCGGCCATTGGTCACCACATAGTCTAGTCGTCGCCCCACCTCGTTCACGAGGTCTTGAAGGACCTGGCCACTCTGCTTGTACGAACTTGATA
>JBKJYX010000305.1:0-14272 GCA_046715575.1 Sphingomicrobium sp.
TCGACCGCGGACCACAGTCCAGGTCGGCTTTTCGTCTCGTGGCCGATGTCAGGCTGGACAACCGGCCGGACCTTGTCGCCCGCTTGGGTATGGCGCGGGCGGACCACGCCCGCCTGCCGGATGCCGCCCTGCTCTTTGAATCGCTGCTTAGATGGGGCGATGACGCCGTAAATCACTGGGTTGGCGAATTTGCTTTCGCTTTTTGGGACGGCGCGAAACAGCAACTCCTGCTCGGGCGCGATATCCTGGGCTTGCGTCCGCTCTATTTCCATCGAGGCAAGGACTTCTTCGCTTTCGCGTCGATGCCGAGCGGCCTGCACGCGCTCGAAGATGTGCCTTACGACTTCGACCCGGAGTTCATGGCGGAAAGGCTGGCCATGATCCCGCATGTCGGCCCCAGGAGCTTTTTCAAAGACATAGAGCGGGTCGAATCCGCCCACGTCGTGCGGGTGACGCGCGAAGGCGTCCAGTCCCACCGATATTGGCGGCCTCCGGCCCCGTCTTCATCGGCCGCCCGTCCGGAGGATTATGAGGAAGGCCTGCGGAACGTCCTCGACGAAGCGGTCACCGCGCAACTGCGGGGTGCCGGCGACGTCGTCGCATCGCACCTTAGCGGCGGCCTCGACAGCTCGACCGTCACGGCCACCTCGGCGCGCCTTTTTCCCGCTGGCAAGGTGATCGCCTTCACCGCCGTTCCGCGGGCCGGATTCAAGGGGCGCACTCCGCCAGGAACCGTCGCCAGCGAGGCCGACCTAGCCGCTGCGACCGCCCGTTTGCACCCGAATATCGAGCATGTGCTGGTCGAGAACTCGGGTGAGTCGCCACTGGAAGGGCTCGACCGCAGCTTCCTCTATCACCAGCAACCCAGCGCCAATCTCAGCAATTCTGTGTGGGGACGCTCGATTAACCGCGCCGCCCATGATCGCGGAGCGAACACCCTCTTCAAGGGCGGGCTCGGCAATTTAACGATGAGCTATTCCGGCCTTGAGCTGCTTCCATTCCTGCTGGCCAACGGACATCTGGTGAAATTGGCCCAGCATGTGTTCCAACTGGCTCGCAACGGAATGCCCCTGTTGGCGCTAGGCGCGCAAACGGTCGGACCCTTCGTGCCGGCGCCAATGTGGCGAGCGTTGCGCCGGATTGGAGGCAGGAGCGTCGGACCGATGAGCTATTCCGCTGTCACCCTTCCCCGGTCCGCCGAGCTACAGCGGAAAGGCAACGCCCGGGCGTTCGACTTGGCGGGGCGCCCGCGCGGGGATCCATTGGAAAGCCGGCTTTGGGCATTTTCCCAGGCCGACGGCGGCAATTCCTACAAAGGCATCCTGGCCGAATACGGCTTGAGCGTCCGCGACCCCACCGGCGACAGAAGGGTGATCGAATATAGTCTCGCCACTCCGGTCGAGGAGTTCGTCCGCGGCGGTGTCCCCCGCTCGCTCGCGCGCCGCGCGTTCGCCGACCGCCTGCCGAAGGCGGTGACCGCGTCGAAGGTACGAGGGTATCAGGCGGCGGACTGGCACGAAGGATTGGCCCGCGCTCGCGCCGAGGTCGAGCTGGAGATCGCGTCGATCGCGCGATGCACGGGCGCGGCCGGCGCACTGGACATCGACTGGCTCAAGGATGCCGTGGACTCATGGCCGGAAGACGGATGGGACCGATTTGACGTGAGAGATCGCTACCGGCTTGGATTGTTGCGCGGCATCTCGGCGGGTCATTTCATGCGCAAGGTGCGTGGCACCAACTAAGCCTGCCTCCGCGACCAGAACTACGGCCCGAGCAACCGCTCCGCATGCTCGAGTAACCCGCCATATTGTTGATCGAGGTCGTCGAGCCCCCACCGGCGGCCGGCACGAAAAATCGGCGTTCCGGAAACCAGGCGCAGGCAGGCGGACCAATGATCGCGGCTGTGACCGGCCGTGGTCACGTAGGCGCCTCGATAGGTGTTGGCGAAGACCGCCTCGGCCGCATCGACTCCAGTCAAACGCTCGATCTTCAGGTCATCGCCGCGCTCGAGCAGATAGAGTGCGGCCAGGGCAATGGGCCCCTCGGTTGGCGACAGCTCGGTTAGCGGAACGTCATATTTTTCGGGGGCGTCATGGCCTGCGAAGGAGCGCGGATAGCCGGCGGGATCCCTGCCTGTCGCATCCAGCACGTCTCGCCAAAGCCTCAATCGCGCGATCCCGCGATGGACCTGCGGACGCCCGTCATCCGCGAACCCGACCACACACACGTCATCGGCGATGATCGGATGGCCGTGGTCATGGAGCCAGGCCGCCATGGTCGATTTTCCTGCCCCGGACGCGCCCATGAAAGCGAATGCCTTGCCGCCGATTTCCACCGCGTTGGCGTGAAGCGGCAACAAACCGCGCTGGTGGAGCAAAATGCCCATCGCCGAGCCAAGCAAATAGAGACGGACATTAGCGTCGGATGCTTCCGGCTCGCGGTCGATCGTGATGTGAGCGCCCTCGGCGATCGCGTATCGGGCGATGCCGTCGATGGTCAGCACGGCTCCTTCGTTCGTGACTTGCAATCCGGGCCGCGGTTCCGCCTCGGCCGGAACCTCGCCGAGCCGAAAGGTTAGCTCCGGCTGCCCGCCGGGCGATGCCGGGAGCAGCTCGGGCAGGGCAAAATCACTGCGGACATGCAGTCCAAACACGGCGTAGTCGAAGGCTTGTGGCGGTGTCACCGGCGACCATTAGGAAGCAAGCCGCGGACTGGCTAGGGTGAGCCCGTGCACTCGCCCGAATTCCAGCTTGCGGTTCAATGTTGCCGGCGGCACTTCGCGCCCGACAACGACCGCCATATCGCCGAACTCGGCAAGCTCACCGATTGGCCCCGCTTCCTGCAGTTCGTTCGGCGGCACCGCGTCCAGGCGCTGGTCTGGCAAAGCCTTTCGGAGGGTGGCGTTGTGCCGCCCCCGGTTGCCGACGCACTCTGCGCGGACGCCGGCTTGATCACCGAGCAGAATTTGCGGGCGGCGGTCGAATCGGCAAGGCTCCTGGAATCGTTCGGAAAAGCTGGTGTCCCCTTGCTGTTCGTCAAAGGCCTGACGGTGAGCAAGCTGGCCTACGGCCACGCGTTCCTGAAGATGAGCCAGGACATCGACATTTTGGTGCCGGGCGACCGGATCGCCGCCGCGGCGGCCGAACTTCAGCGGCTCGGCTACCGGCTGACGGTCCCCGCCGTGCCGCCGCAATCCCAACGCTTCGAGGCCTGGCACGCGAAGCGCAAGGAATCGGTCTGGCGGTCTCCGGACGGTTTGCAGCTCGAACTGCACAGCCGCCTCGCCGACAGTCGCGACCTGATCCCCGGCATCGGCCTGGGCTCGCCGCGCCAGGACGTCGAGGTCGCACCGGCCATCGTCCTGCCGACCTTGGCCCGGGACGAGCTGTTCGCCTACCTCTGCGTCCACGGGGCGTCGAGCGCCTGGTTCCGGCTCAAATGGATCACCGATCTCGCCGCCCTGGTCCACGACTGCACGGGCGATGAGATCCGGCATCTCTACGACCGCTCGCAACAGCTCGGCGCCGGCCGCGCGGCGGCGCAGGCGCTGCTGCTGGCCAGTCGAGTCTACAGCACGCCGGCCCTACCGGGGCTCGATCGCCAAGCCGTCCACCGCTGGCTCGCGGCAGCGGCGTGGAAACAGATGCTGCGCGACGATGAACCGACGTCCGTTCGTTTCGGAACTGCAACAATCCATCTTACGCAGCTGTTCCTGCTTCCAGGCATACGCTTCCCCCTCCGCGAATTCGCGCGGCAGATCGCCGACATTGCCGCCCAGCGCGGAGCCTAGACCGCCTCGTGGCGGGTGACCGGCCACAGATCCTCGCCTTCCGGCTCACGAGGCCGCGGCCGCGCCATGAGCGCGAGAGACGCGGCCATGATCGCGCTCAAGGCCGCTGTCCGCAGCGGGTAGTCGACCAGGCTGTGAACCAGGATAGCGGCGGAAGCGATCGACCCGGCCAGAGCATAGCGGTCGACCGCCGCCGAGCGCCAGATCGGCACCGCGCGGCGTCCCCACCACCACAGGAAGGCGACCACCAGGAGCACGCCCGGAATGCCCGTCTCCAGTGTGATTTCCAGAAAATCACTGTGCGCATGATTAACGAAGGTCGAGGTGACGGTCGCCGGGTCTTCATATTGCGGGTAGACTTGCTGAAACGACCCCATGCCGGATCCCAGCGCGGCATGATCCTTAATCGCCGGAACGGTCGTCGACCACATCGTCTGGCGCGAGTCGAACGAGGTCGCATTCGACGCCGCGAACTTGTCGTTGAGCGGAGTCAGATAGACCACCAGGATCGCGGCGATCGACGCCAGCGCAACGGCGGTCAACGGTCCGCGCAGCCGCATGCCTTGCGGCAAGAGCATGGTCGCGCTGGTGATGACCACCGCCGGCCCGAGCAGCAGCACCGCCAGCGATCCGTTGAGGAAAATCCCCACCAGCAGCACCAGGATCCCGGCAACGGCAACCAGCATCACGGCCGATCCGGCTCTCGGATTCCTCGCCTGATGTCGAAGCTCGGCGATAAAGGCGAACAGGATTGGAACGCTGACCATCAGCAAGGTCGCCATATGATTGCTGTTGGCGAAGAATCCGGTCGCCACCCCGTAATTGGTGACGCTGTATAAGTACCACGGCGATTCGGTCGGACCGGAATTGCCGACCTGCAGCGCGCCAAGCAGAACCGCGGCGAGCGTGCCGATGAGGATGGCAATGGCCAGCCAGCTCGCCCGATAAGCGCCGGCGACCAGCATTCCGGTCAGCACCGCAATCGGCGGCAGCAGGGTCAGCACGGTGGCCGCGGTAGCGTAGGGCGCCAGCGAGATCGGCAGGCTTGGCGGGCGCTGTCCGAGCAAACGATAACCTTCGACGATCTGCTCGCGTCCCGGCAGCGCCGACCACATTGCCGGCGGAAGCGGGATCAATTGAACGATTGCGATCAAGACCGTCAGGCCGGCGATGACGAACAGCGCCTTGGCCGATCCGGACAAGGGTTGCGCGTCCCTGGCGAGCAGGCTCCAGCCGATGATCGCGATGGCCAGCAGCTGCAGAATGGCGACGCCCCAAACCCCCTGCACGCTTCCTCCCAGCACGATGCACAGGAGGACATAGGCCGGGATTATCGCGGAGCGTATCGCCTGCCTCATGCGCCAGCTGCCTTCGCCAGGCTGAACTTGCCGATAGAAAAGTCCTGCGATTGCGGAAAATCGCCCGGGGTTCCGGTGAGCTGGAGCCGCTGCGCCGCACAGCCCTGCGGAACCGTAAAGCGGGCCCCCAGAGGCCCCTTCCGTTCGATCGGGAGGCGGAAGAGGGAATCCTTGCCCGGAACGCAGGTCAGTGACCAGGCAATCTCCCCACCCTCACCGGGCGGATCCGAGATGTCCATGTTCAACTGGTACCGGCCCGGCGCAAGCAGCAGGAGCTGTTCGGCCAGGGCCGCGTCGTTGCGGCCGAAATAGATCACTTGCAGGCGGTTGCCGCGCGTGGGCTCGACCACCCCCCCGACCGTCGCAAGCTTCCAGTTGAAGGGCGGCGGCACGCTCGACTTCGCGAACCCGGGATTGAACAGCGTTCCCCGGCTGTCGCTGATGCCGGCGACCAGCCGCCAAATTGCATAAGCGCTGCCGAACTTTCCCTGCTCGACCAGCTTGTTGACCAGCTTCGCCTGCCATTCGGCGGTCGCCGGGTCGGCCGGAATATGCCGCCTTCCCCACAAGGTCAGGATCAGCTTGGCGTTCCTCGCGTCGTTGGCGAGCGCGCTGAGCACCACCGGCTCGAGTTGCGGTGACGACTGGAACAAGCGGCGCAGCTGGGGCACCGCGCCGGGAGTCTGGGCAAACGTCGCCAGCGCCGGCGCGAATCCAGCCATTCCCTGGGGGAACAGTTGGGACAAAGCGGCGATCTCGGCCAGCGCCTGACCGGTCCGGCCGCTGCGAAGATAGCGATCGGCGAGGAAATAGCGTGCGGCCACCGAGCGCGGATCGCGGGCGCGGGCCGCGGTGAACAACTGCTCGGCGTGCTCCTGCTTCTGCTCGACCTGCGCCAGGGCCCCCTTGATCAGGAACGGCTCCGGGGCCAGCGGCGCCTGGTTCGCGATCTGGTCGACCTGGCCGAGGATCGCGGGCGTCAGCGATTGGCCGCGGGCAGCGCGGGTGCCGATCTCACCCATGGTGCGGTCCACCAGAACGGTCGGGTGCGACGGCCACAGCCGCGAGGCAAGGGTGGCTCGGCTAGCATCATTGGTAACGGCGGCCGTCCGGACGACCTGCAAAGCGAGCAGACCGCCTATGCCAACGACCAGGAGTACGCGCGCAACCAGGAGCATTCGCCTTGAAATCAGCTTTCGGCCTGCTGCGGGATGAGGACGATCTGGTTCCGTTTATCGCCCACCGCCGTGTACTGATAGAGCCGGTACCCGTAGTGGCTCGCCTCCTCGGCCGACTTGGTCAGCGTGACCCCGACAATATGGGCTCCGGCCGCTTCAATGCGTTCGACCGACTCGCGCGCCGCCCGGGTTCGGGTCTTGCCGCTCTCGACGATCAGCATGGCATTGCGGCAGGCGGAGGCGAGCAATGAGGCGTCGGCCAGCCCGAGCACCGGCGGTCCGTCGATGATGACCATGTCGAATTGCGCGCCCGCTTCAGCAATGATTTGCTTGATCCTCGGCGTCGACAGAAGATCGGCGGGATTGGGCGGAATCGGGCCGCACGGCAGCAGCCACAGATTTTCATGCTGGGTGCTGAGGATATGGTCACCGATGGGCTCCTCGTTGGTGAGCAGCTTGGTCAGCCCTTTGGCCTTGGAGGCAGACTTGAACGCCGGCCGGCGCAAGTCGCCGTCGATCAGCAGGACGGTCGCTCCGCGTCGCGCGTGATTTTGCGCCAGCGCCAGCGCCGAGGAGGATTTTCCTTCCGACGCGCGGCTGCTGGTTACCAGCAGGGTCTTGGGAGCGCCGGTCGCGGTGCTGAACCGCAAAGCCGCCAGCACTGCCGAATAAGCCTCCGATAGCGGCGTTGTCGGATCGTTGAGGTCTTCGACTACCGAGCCCTTGCCGCGGCGCTTCGGAATCGCGCCGAGGCACGCCAGGCCGAGCTTGCTGCGGACGTCCTCGCGCGTCTTGATGGTGTCATTGAGGACCTCAAGGGCAATCGCGGTGACGATCCCGCCGAGCAGCCCGAGCGCCAGGCCGGCCAGCAGATTGAACATCAAATTGGGCTTGTATGGGCCGCCTGGAATGTCGGCTCGGTCGACAATCGAAACCGGCGTGGAGCCGACGCCGCCGGCGACCCCGATCTCCTTGTAGCGTTGAAGCAGCGCGTCATAGAGGCCGCGGTTGGTGTCCACTTCCCGCTGCAGGATATTATACTGGATGCTTCGTCCCCGCAGGTCGAGCACCGCGCCTTTCAGCTGCGAAACCCGACTCCGCAAGGCACCCTCGGCGGAGGCGGCGGCGCGAAAATCGGCGAGCAATGCGCCGACCCGGCCACCGGCGACCTGGGATCGTTCACTGGATATCTGGCGGTTGAGCTCGTCAATCCGCGAGCGCAGGCTCAGCATGTCGGGATGATCGGGCTTCATCAGGTTACGCTTGTCCTGATAATCCGCCTCTAGCGCCGCCTTGGCCTGGCGCAGCTCCTGCGTATCGGCGACCCCCGCCGAAGCCCCCGTCAGCTGGGCGTTGCGGTACGCTCCCTCCGCTTCGACCCGTTTCGCTGTGGCCGTCGCCAGGGCTGCGTTCAACGCCACCAGCGACGCGCCCTGGAGCGAGCCGGCATCGTTACCCGGCTCACCCGGAAGGTTGCTGCCGGTGTTGATGATGCCCTGCTGCTGGGCATAGGCAACGATCTGTTTTTCAGACCGCTCGAGGTCGCGCCGGGTCTTGGCGATCTGTTGTTGCAGGAACGTCCGGGCATAGGTCGAGGCCTCGAATCTCCGTTGCAGCCCCGAGCTGATAAAGTTTTCGGCGATTCCATTCGCGATCTCGGCGGCGAGCTGCGGCGATTCCGAAACGAAGTTGAATTCGATCAGCTGGCCATCTTCGGGAGCCTCGACCTTGAGGCCACCGGCGACTCTTTCAGCCGCCACCTTGAGGCGTGTCGCCGCATCGCCCTCGGTACCGACAAAATCCGGGTTCGACGCAAGGTTGAGGTCCTGTGCCACCCGCTCCGCCAGGGTCCGGCTTGAAAGCAGCCCGACTTGCGTCGCGACAAAGTCGAACAGGTTCGGGGCCGAGCTGCCCTCGCGATTCTTCTCGTCGAGAATCTCGACCGTCGGCGGATTAACTTCGAGCGTGACCGCCGCGCGGTAGAGTGGCTTGGTCAGCAAGGTGACGACGATTGCCGCCGCGATTCCAAGCGCGACCGCGCCGAGGATCAGCCAGCGCCACTCATTGACGATCCGGAACAGGCTGGCGAGGTCGAACGGCCCAGCGTCGGGGCCGCCTTCATCCCAATAGGGCGACAATTCGCCGCGCCGCGGACGTGGCTGTCCGACGGAGGTTCGGTTGCCCGGCTGCAAGGCGATTTCACTGGTCACGCAATACTATTCCCATTCGCTTGTCCATCGCCGGCCGCTTCAGAACGGCCGGAAGATCGAGAGGACCGGAAGAGCGTTCAGAATTTGCTTTTGCAAGGCTTTGTTCCCGGATCCATCGACCACCACGATGTCACCCGGGAAAATCGGCGGATCCTCGGCTTGCCCTCTTCGGATGTCGACCAGGTCGAACGCGGCTGCCTGACGCTTGCCCTGAATCGTCCGGAAAATCGCGACGCGGTGAGCATTGGCTTCCGGAGAGCTACCGCCGGCCAGGGCAATGGCCTGCATCAGGGTTACCGGGCCGCCGATCGGATAGGACCCGGACTTGTTGACCGCTCCGTCGACGGTGACGCTGTGCCGGGTCGAGGCCTTGACGCCAACGCTGACGTCCGGGTTCTGGAGGTAGCGCTCGCCGAGCTTGTCGGTCAGCTTTTTGTCGAGCTCGGCCGTGGTTAGTTCGACCGCGCTGACCTCACCGATCAACGGCATCGAGATCTGCCCGGTCAAATCGACGTCGAACTCGCCGGACAAGTCCGGCATCTTGAACACTTTGACGGTCAGCGTGTCGAGCGGTGCGATCTTATACCCTGCTTCAAGCGACACGATGGTCGGCGCGTCGGGAGCGGCCAGCGCTCCCGCATAGGGGATCGGGCCTCCGCGGGTGTCGGCGCAGCCGGCGACCAGCGACGTCACAGCAGCCAACAATATAAGGTGTGCGGCCCGCCGGGACCGCGTGATATCACGTCCCATCGGATCGGATCGATTACTCACTGCAACGCTCCTCTTGACTGGAATGCAGCCCACAAAATCTATCAGCCCACATTCGGATTTGCCACCAGCTGCGGTTCCACCGGTTGCCGTTGTTCGGCGACACGCCCCGGCTCCGACTGGAGGAACCATCGCTCCCGACCCTCGAGGCCCATAGCAGTCAGCACCCCGGTTCGATACGCTCCCGTGTCAATCCCGATGCGGTTGCCGCGAATATCGATCTCGCCGGCGATGGTGTGGCCGTGAACGACGATAAACCCATGGTCGTCGTCGTTCTCGAGGAATGGACCGCGGATCCAACGCAGGTCCGACTGGGTCTGCTCGGACAGCGGTACGCCCGGCCTAACCCCGGCGTGGACGAACAGATAAGAGCCGATCCGGAACGTGTCGACGAAGCCCTGAAGGAAATTCCGGTGACTTTCGGGGATCTTCTGGCGAAGCAGTGCAACCGCCTGGCCCGCGTCCCCCCGTCTGAGCGCGGTCGAGCTGATGCCGTAGCTCCTTGCGCATTCGGCACCGCCGAAACTTAGCCAGTCGCGCAAGTAGCGGCTCTCCCCGCGGATCAATCGCAGCAGCACCTCTTCATGATTGCCAATCAGGAACACCGTCCGGACGCCGCTGCGGCGATAGGTCCGGAGCCGCTCGACGACTTCGGCCGAAGCGGGACCGCGGTCGATCAGATCGCCGAGGAAGACGATGATGTTCTGGGCCGGCAAGCGTCCGTCGATATCGGCCTCGATCCGGGACAAGGTGTCGTTGAGCAAGTCCAGCCGGCCATGGATGTCGCCAATGGCATAGACGCGGTAGCCCGCGGGCACGCCCGGCTCGGCGGTGCCGCCGTCTTTTGCGAAGAGATTGCGAAATAAGACCATGATCTAGCTAAAAGTCCGAAAGGAGGCGGCAGGTTGCACGCGTAACAAATAACCCGTCATCAAGTGCCCAGCGCATCGAGATATTTTGCGATCACCCGGCTCTCGCAAAACTCTTCCTCGACCTTGCGGCGGCCGCGCTCGCCCATCTTCCGCCGCGCCTCGGCGGGCATTTCAAGCATTTTCCGCATGGCGGCCGCAAGCGAATCCGCCGAGCGAACTTCGCATAAATAGCCGGTCTCGCCATCGGCCACCGCGTCGCGACAACCCGGCACGTCGGTGGCGATCAGCGGCTTGCCCATCGCCGCTCCTTCCAGCAGGGACCGCGGAAGGCCTTCGCGATACGAAGGCAGCACAATGCAATCCGCTTGGTTCACGGCGATGCGCACATCGTCACTCTCTCCCAGATACTCGATCAGGTTTTCCGCGCGCCAACGCTCAAGCGACGCGGATGGCACCGCCGTCCGGTTATTGACCCCGACCGGGCCCAGGATCTGGAAACGAACCCCGGGGTGCGTGGCGCGCACGATGCGCGCTGCTTCGACATATTCGGCAACCCCCTTGTCCCACAACAGCCGCCCGACGAGCAGGAAACGGAAGGAACCGGGCGTCCGCCGGCGTTTGCCGGGTTTGAACCGGGCCAGGTCAATTCCCGAGCCGGGCAGCAATCCCGTCTGTGCCCGCCGGACAAAGCCCTTGCCGACGAACAGTTCCAGGTCGTCGCGGTTCTGGAAGAAGACCCGGGACGAAGTCCGGAAGCTGAACCGGTAAAGCTGGCCGAGAAGCGCGGTCAACGGACCTCGCTTGATGAATAGGGTGCCCAGCCCGCTGACATTGTTGATGACTTTTGCCCCAACCATCCGCGCCGCCAGCGATCCATAGATGTTCGGCTTGGCGGTGAAGCCGAGGTAAGCGAATGGCCGAAGGGCCCGAAATTCCTTCAGGTAACGCGCAAACAGGCGCAGATCCTCGAGCACCGAAACGCCGGAGCTGTTCATCGGGATGGGCACGAACGCGATGCCGAGGTCGCCAAGCTTGGAGCAATGCCCGTCCTCGGGCGCGACGACGATGATCCGGTACCCACGGTCACCCAGCGCCTGGATGAGCCCGAGGCGGAAGTTGACGATATTCCAGCACGAATTTGCGGAAATGACGATCGTTGGGCCCTCGACAGTCAATTTTTTCTGTAATTCAAGTTCCGGCACTCGTTCTCCTTCCGAAACGGAATCGCATACTATGATAGTTGGAGCTCGGCATGCCCGTGAAGGAAGATAACCTTTCACTGTTGCATTTGAGCCGCTCTCCTTCTTTTTTCGCCGCTTAACCCAAGTAGCGGAAACCTCTGTCATTGTTGTGCATTTCCAGCAACGTAGCCTTAACAGTAATGCTCGTAGGGCTAAGCGTTCGTGCACAGGAGGCGTTCAATGCAATTGGGGTGCAGATCCAAGAAATTCGCAGGCGTACTTTCCGCGCTGGCTTTGTGCGCGAGTTCGACCGGAGCGATCGCCGCCTCCGCTCCGCACCAGACCGCCATCAGCCCGTTCGTCGCCCTGAGCGCGCTCGGCTCCGGCGTCTCGGCCGCGGCGCTGTGTGGCTCGTCCGCGGTTGCCGGCGCTGCCGCAATTGCCCACGGCGCGTCCCCGGGCTGCGTGCTGCCCGCCGTCGACCCAGCGGCGCCTCCGGCCGTGGTTGAAACAGCACCGCCGCCACCGGTCGCGGTTGAGCCGTATGCACCGATGGGCGGCTCTGCGGTCTCGCCGCTGTTGCTGGCCCTGGCCGGAATCGCCACCGCGGTCGCGCTCTATTATCTGGTGTTCCGGGGCAACGATAATTTCGATATCATCTTCCCGCCGTTCCCGCAGAGCCCGGCTTAACGGCCCGGTATCTCAAGCGCAGCGCATCAGGGCCGCAGTTTCTGCGGCCCTTTTTTCTTCTTCGAACGGTGCCACGGACCCCTCGGGGAACCTATGCCATTCTGGCGCATTGTCGGCGGGCAGGGTTAGCCCTTAACAGAGCGATCTGTTTCGGCTACTGCGCCGCGATCCGAGGTTGTAAAGGAGGCGTTCGATGCAATTGGCCAGTAATTCCAGAAAGTTCTCGGGCGCACTTGTTGCATTCGCGTTGATCACAAGCTCGACTGGGGCAGTGGCAGCATCGACCCCAACCTCACAGCCGTCTTCGATCAGCCCGCTGGTCGCATTGAGCGCGCTTGCCTCCGACTCATCGCGTATCGCGCTGTGCGGCGCTGCTGCCGCCGCCGCCGCCGGTGCCGCCGCCGCCCAGAGCGCAGCGCCGGGCTGCGTGCTGCCGGTCGTCGATGCGGCGCCGCCTCCGGTGGTCGATGCTTTGCCACCGCCGCCGGTTGCGCCGCCGCCCGTTGCTCCGCTTGCCAGCGAGGGCTTCGGGATCTCACCGTTGCTGCTGGGCCTGGTCGCGGTCGCCGCGGCGGTTGGACTTTATTTCCTGCTGCGCAAGAAAAAATCGTCAAGCCCGGACTGAGGAACTGAACTCCTCCAACCCCGGTTTGACCGGACAGATGGCCGCAGTTTCTGCGGCCATCTGTTTGTCCGCTAACCACTGTCTGGGCCTGTAGAAAAAGAAATGGCCGCAGAAACTGCGGCCATTCCTGTTGGGACTCGAGACTGGTGATCGCTAGCCGCGTTCGCCGCCCCGCGCCTGAACCGGGTTGGTCGACAATGGCGTCCACCGCGAGGCAATTTGGCAACTGCTGGTAAGACTGACCTGCTGACCAGCCTGGAAGGCGGTCGAATATGGCCAGCACTCGCGGCCGGTCCCGGTTTGCAAGCACAGCTGCCCGCCCGCTGCGGCCCACGTCCCTTGCACGACCGCACCGGCCGGCGTGACGATCCTGGCGGCTCCAGCCGGGTCGAAATAGACGGTGTTGACGACGCCGTTGGTTTCAACCTGAACCGATTGCCCGACAAGCTCGGACCCCGGGGTCCACTGCGAGTAAGCGGCCGTCAACGGCGCACCGAGGAGAACCGCACCATAGAATAAACCTGCAACAACGCGCTTTCTCATACATTCCTCCTCATGCGAACGGCCGAACGATGTTCTTAATGGCACATGTGCGAGACTCAAGGCATAACCGTTTGGGCGCGCTAAGGTTGCAACGCTTTGCGAACATTCAAAGGCTGTGTTTCAGGGGTAACTATGGCGTTTGAACCTGCCCGCGGCATTGTCCCCATAATCGTGCTCGTCCGGCCGCAGCTCGGGCAGAATATCGGCAAGGCGGCACGGGCCATGCTCAACTTCGGATTGACTGAACTGCGCCTGGTCGACCCGCGCGACGGCTGGCCCAACCCGGAGGCCGGCCCGTCAGCCAGCGGTGCGGACCTCGTCCTGGAACGAACGCAGGTGTTTCCGAGCGTGGCCGAGGCGGTCGCCGACTGCTCGATGGTCTACGCGTCGACCGTTCGCCCGCGTGAGCTGATGATGCCGGTCCTGTCGCCGCAGTCGATGGCCGAGGCGATCGCCGTCTCCGTTTCGCGTACCGCCATCCTGTTCGGCCCCGAGCGCGCCGGGCTGGAGACCGACGAGGTGGCGCTCGCCAACTCCATCGTCACCATTCCCGTCAACCCCGAGTTCGCGTCCCTGAACCTTGCCCAGGCGGTGATCGTGCTGGCCTACGAATGGTCGAAGGGCTCGCAATTGGCGATGCCGCCGATGCGGGAGCTGGAGCCGCCCGCCCCCCACGGCGAGCTCGACGCACTTGTCGGCCAGCTGGAGGTGTCCCTGGCGGCCAAGAGCTATTACCATCCGCCGGAGCGAACCCGGTCGACCCAGAACACCTTTCGCTCCATTTTCACCAAGACCGGTTGGTCGTCGCGCGAAGTGAAAGCGGTGCGGGGCATCATTCGGGCGCTCTCCTCGCCGCCTCGCGGCCGCGGCCGAGATGCTGGGAAACCTTGACCTGAATCGCCCCCTCGGCTAGGCGCGCCACTCGCAATCGACCTCACACCCCGGTGAAGTGATGGTCCTGCCGATCGATACGGGTCGGTGGCGCGGTCCGGGCTTTTGACGACAACAAGCAGATTGGAATTTTCGTGAGCAAGCGCAGCCCCGCCAAGTATAAACT
>JBKJYX010000306.1:0-10977 GCA_046715575.1 Sphingomicrobium sp.
CGCCGGTGCTGATCGACCGCTATCTGCGTGACGCGATCGAAGTCGACGTCGATGCGATCTGTGACGGAAGCGACGTGGTCGTCGCCGGGGTGCTCCAGCATATCGAGGAGGCCGGGGTCCATTCGGGCGATAGCGCCTGCTCGATCCCGCCGTACAGCCTGTCCGCCGAGACGATCGCCGAGATCGAGCGGCAGACCCGCGCGCTGGCTCTCGCGCTCAAGGTCAAGGGGCTGATGAACATCCAGTTCGCGGTGAAGGATGACGAGGTGTACCTGATCGAGGTCAATCCGCGCGCCAGCCGCACCGTGCCGTTCGTCGCCAAAGCGATCGGGCGGCAGATCGCGAAGATCGCGGCGCGGGTCATGGCCGGCGAGAAACTCGCGGCGTTCGAGCCGATCGACCGGGCCATCAAGCACATCGCGGTCAAGGAATCGGTGTTTCCGTTCGCGCGCTTCCCGGGGACCGACCCCGTGGTCGGTCCGGAAATGAAGAGCACCGGCGAAGTCATGGGAATCGATCATGATTTCGACATCGCCTTCGCCAAGGCATTGATCGGCGCGGGGATGGAGCTGCCCGACCGCGGCACGGCCTTCGTGTCGGTCAAGGATGCCGACAAGGACCATATCGTCCCGGCGGTCGAGAAGCTCATTGAACTGGGCTTCGCGGTCATCGCCACCGGCGGCACCGACGAGCATCTCGCCGCGCTGGGATTGCCGGTCGAGAGGGTCAACAAAGTCGCGCAGGGGCGGCCGCATATCGTCGACCGCCTGCTCGACGGCGACGTCGGCCTGGTGTTCAACACCACCGAGGGCTGGCAGTCGATGAAGGACAGCCATTCGATCCGGGCGACGGCGCTGGCCCGGTAGGTTCCCTATTTCACAACCGCCGCCGCGAGCCTCGCCGCCGCGCGGTCGATCGAGGCGATGCGCGGCCACGCGCTTGAAGTTGCCTCGCTTCAGTCCTATTATTCCGCTTCCGTAAACTGATATTCAGCTGAAAATTCGCTCATCGAGCGCGGGCCGGTGTGGCCGCGCAAGAGCGGGGTTTTCAGGAGAGAAAGGCATTTTTCAATGGCAAGCGCCGACAAAGTGCCAATGCTGGCCGAGGGCCACCGCAAGATCGACGACGAGGTCCGGCATCTGAAGATGTTCGAGCGTCCGGCGATCATCGAGGCGATCGAGATGGCGCGGGCGCACGGCGATCTCGCCGAAAACGCCGAATACCATGCCGCCAAGGAGCGCCAGGGCCAGGTCGAGGCGACCATCGCCGACCTCGAGGATCGGCTGAGCCGCGCAATGATCATCGATCCGACCACCTTGTCGGGCGACAAAGTCGTGTTCGGCGCGACCGTCACCCTGACCGACGAGGACAAGAAGAAGATCCGCTACCAGCTGGTCGGCCAGACCGAAGCCGACGCCAAGGTCGGGCGGATCAGCTATAATTCGCCGCTCGGGCGGGCGCTGATCGGTCGCACGGTGAGCGAGGAAGTCGAGGTCTCGACCCCGTCGGGCGAGCGCTACTACAAGATCAAGGCGATCGAATTCATCTGAGCAAGGGATCCCGGATGATGCGGATCCCGCGAACGGCCACCATCGTCATCACCGCGTTGACGGCGTTGGCGTGGCTGATCGTCGCGGTAATCGGCGCCACCGACACTGCGGCGGCGACTATGGGGTTCATCCCGGCGCGATTGAGCGGCATCATTGACCTGTCGCCGGCGGTGCCCGCGGTGCTGACGCCGTTGAGCGCGACCCTGGTCCATTCCGGACCGCTCCACATCTTCTTCAACCTGCTGATGTTGGTGTGGTGCGGAACCGCGGTCGAGCGCGTGCTTGGGCGCGGCGCCTTGCTGCTGCTGTATGGTGTGGGCGCCTATGCCGCCGCGGCCGCGCAGTGGCTGGCGGATCCCGCCTCGATCGTGCCGGTGATCGGCGCCAGTGGGGCGATCAGCGCAATCATCGGCGCCTTTGCGCTAAGTTTCGGCGAGGCCCGGCGGGTCACCCGGTCGCCGTGGCTCAACCGGCTGCTCAACGCCGCATGGCTGCTCGCCGCCTGGGTCGTGCTGCAGTTGATGATCGGCTGGCTGGCCGGCGGACAGGGGCTGCTGCTGGCCACCCCCGCCCATGTCGGCGGGTTCCTCGCCGGATTGCTGCTGCAGCGGCCGTTGCTGCTGTGGCGCTACCGCCGGGCTTAAGCGTTCGAAGCCGCTGGGCTAGTTTCAGCACCGGGCTCCGCGTCAGGCTCGAGCAGCCGGTGCAGGTGGACCACGACATATTTCATCTCGGCGTCGTCGACGGTGCGTTGTGCCTTGCCGCGCCATGCCTCCTCGGCCTCGGCGTAATTCTCGAACAGCCCGACCAGGTCGATGTTGTCGAGGTCGACGAATTCGAGTCCGCGCGGGTCCTTGACCTTGCCGCCGAATACCAGGTGGAGCTTGCTCATTCGTGGTCCCGGGCCGCGCCGAGCGCCGCATCAGCCGACTTCCGCGCGGCGTCGCCGGCGCCATCGAAGATCGAGCGCAGTGTCTCGGCGCCTTTCTCGCGGGTTAGGCCCAGTTCGGCGAGGCGTGAAGTGCCGGCTTCCCTGGCCGCGGCGGCGGCCGCCTTGGCGGTGCCGGCGAGCCGGTCCGCGGTCGGGCGCAAGAGCCGGGTTTCGCTTTTGGTGCGGGGCAACAGGGCGGCCAGCAAGGCTCCGGCTGCCAGCCCGGCGGCGATCGCGTTCAGCGGCGCCTCTTCGATCCCTTCGGTCGCTCGGCGGCCGGCTCCGGCGACGCTGTCGCGGGCGTCGTCATAGGCGTCGATCGCGCGGCTGCGGATGCTGTTGTCGCTGTTCGTATCGGTGTCGGTCATTCGATCGTCTCCGTAGCTTTCTGTTTTGTCTTGGGCTTGCGCGGCCGGGGTTTGGCTACCTTGGGTTTGGCCGCGCTGGATTTTGTCTTTGGGGGCCTGTCCTTGCCAGCCTTGCGCTTGGCCTGCACTCCCTTGGCGAGCTTGCCGGCCATGTCGATCAACGGCTCGCGGGCGAAGAACAGGGCCAGCGCGGCAACCACGCCGCTGGCGATGGCCGGGCGGCTGCGAACCGCATCGACCGCTTCCTCGGCGAGGTCGGCACCCTTTTCCTTGGCGCCGGCCCAGGCGCTCTGGGCCAGGGTTGCGGGGCTGAGCCGATCTTGCAGCTCGCGGGCGGTGTCGATCAGGCGCGCTCTCGCCCGCTCGGCCTCGATCCGCGCCGCCGCGACCTCGGGCGTGTCCTTGCTCACAGCTCGCGCCGGATGATCTGAGCGCCCTGCCAGCCGAGCCCCGCGGCAATGCCCGCGAAGATCGCGAACGCCGCGATCCCGGCCAGCAGCGGCCCGATCAGCGGCAGCAGCGCGAGGAGCAGCGCCACGGCGAGGACGGTCGCCGCCGCCTGCAACAGGAGGAAGGCTACACCGAACAGGATCGCCGGAACCTTGAGGCGGTTGGCCTTGGCGGACGCGAGTGCCTTGGCCACACCGATCTCGGCCTGGGCATAGGCCTTGCCCTCGTCGACCAGCCGTCCGACGAGCTCGCCGATCGGGCGGTCGTCTTCCGGCTCAGGCCGCATGGCGGGATCGGCGGGCTTGAGCATTACTTCTTGCGCTTGCCGCGCGACGGGCTGCCGCCCTCAATCCCGGCATCGTCGTCTTCGTCTTTGGCGAGGCCGGTCTTGATCAGCCGGGCCAGCGCAAAGCCGATGATCGCCGCGCCGGCCAGGGCCACGCCCGGGCTCTTGCGGACGAATTCGCGGGTGTCGTCGATCAGCTCGTCGGCGTCCTTGCTGGCGAGGTTGTTGGCGGCGTCGTCGATCGCGGTCGCGGCGCGGCGGGCATAGTCGCCATATTCGGCGCCGAGGCGCTCATCGAGGCCGTCGGCGGTATCCCCGACCAGCTTGCCGACGTTGGCCAGCGCTTCGGCTGACTTTTCGAGGCCCTGGGTGACGAGACCGCGGGTCTTGTCGGCCGCCTGACTCGATAATTTTTCGCGGCTGCTGCGCAGCTTGTCGAGCATCGCGGCGCGGCCGGTTGGCTCACCGACGTCGGCGACCAGCAGTACGTCGCCCGCGACGCCACCGGCGGAAGTCGGCGTCGAAGCGCCGGAAACGTTCTTGTCGGAGCCTTCGGGAAGGCCAGTCTTGTCGTCCTGCATGTTGTTACTCCTTTTGCACCATCAACCCGAACCCGCGCGCCTTCGTTCCGGCGTGTGGAGGCGAATGTTGCACGTCTTGACCCGCACCATATAAGCGCGGTGCTCGGCGATTTCATTATGCTTTCGCGATCGAGATGCCGAAAAACGGGGAATTCCATGACCGCTATCGTCGACGTCCATGGCCGCCAGATCCTCGACAGCCGGGGCAATCCCACGGTCGAAGTGGATGTGACGCTGGCGGACGGCAGCATGGGCCGCGCGGCGGTGCCCTCGGGCGCGTCCACCGGGGCGCACGAGGCGGTCGAGCTGCGCGACGGCGACGCCAAGCGCTGGGGCGGCAAGGGGGTCGAGCAAGCGGTCCGCAACGTCAACGGCGAGATCGCGACAAGAATCGCCGGCCGCGACGCCGAGGACCAGGCCGACGTCGACGCGGCGCTGATCGCCCTCGACGGCACCGAGAACAAGGGACGATTGGGCGCCAATGCGATCCTCGGCGTCAGCCTCGCGACCGCCAAGGCGGCGGCGGCAGCGCTCGGCCTGCCGCTGTACCGCTACGTCGGCGGGGCCAGCGCCGACCTGCTGCCGGTGCCGATGATGAACATCCTGAACGGCGGCGCCCACGCCGACAATGCGCTGGATTTCCAGGAATTCATGGTGATGCCGGTCGGCGCGGCGAGCTTTTCGGAAGCGCTGCGTTGCGGTTCGGAGATATTCCATTCGCTGCAAAGTGCGCTGCACCAGGCGGGAATGTCGACCGGCGTTGGCGACGAAGGGGGTTTTGCCCCGGACATTGCCTCGACCAGGCAAGCGCTCGACTTCATCCTTCCGGCAGTAGAGCGCGCCGGCTATCGCCTTGGCAACGATGTCCTGATCGCGCTCGACCCGGCGGCGAGCGAATTCTTCAAGGATGGCGCCTACGTGCTGGCCGGCGAGGAGAAGCGCCTCAGCCCGGAGCAGATGGTCGACTATCTCGAAGCGCTGATCGCCGACTATCCGATTGCCTCGATCGAGGACGGGCTTGCCGAAAACGACATGCTCGGCTGGAAGCTGGCGACCGAGCGGCTGGGCCCGCGCATCCAGCTGGTCGGCGACGATCTGTTCGTGACCAGCGAGAAGCGCCTGGCGAAGGGCATCGCCGACGGCATCGCCAACTCGATCCTGATCAAGGTCAACCAGATCGGCACGCTGACCGAGACGATTGCCGCGGTCCGCCTGGCGCAGAGCTCGGGATACACGACGATCATGTCGCACCGCTCGGGCGAGACCGAGGATTCGACCATCGCCGACCTCGCCGTGGCGCTCACCTGCGGGCAGATCAAGACCGGCAGCGCCGCGCGCTCCGACCGTACCGCCAAGTACAATCAGCTGTTGCGGATCGAGGAAGAGCTCGGCGATACCGCGCGTTACGCCGGGCGGGAGGTGTTGAAGGCTTTCGTCGCCCCCTGACGGGAGATTTGGCTAATCCACAGATTCTGGGGCGAATCTATTGCGGATCGGCGCTTTTCGCTTGCCTTCATGACGTCATCGTGATTCCTTGATTCCCGATGGGGGGAGCGAAGCACAATCTGGGACTGATCCGCCGCGCGGCGATGCCGGCGCTGGCGCTGATCGTGGTCGGCAATTTCGCCGGTTATGCGGTTGCCGGGCCCAATGGCCTGCTCGCCTGGGGCGGCTATCACCGCAATCTGAACGAGCGTAAAGTCGAGCTCGCCCAGCTCGAACGCGACCGCGCCCAGCTGCGCCACCGCTCGGCGCTGCTCGACCCGAGGAAGGCCGATCCCGACATGGCCGACGAGCTCGTCCGCCGCGATCTCGGGCTGGTCCGCCCCGACGAAGTCATCATCCCGCTCGATTAGGCTGGCACCCGCGGTTGCCAGTTGGCCCGCGCTTTTCCTATAGGCGGCCGCGTACCAAGCCTCACGAAAGGCCACGCCTTGGCGCGTCCCGCTAAACCCAAAGCCGCGAAGGCCACAGCGAAAGCGCTTGCGGACCGACCGCGCCCGCCCGAGCCCAACCGCTACAAGGCGTCGAAGGACGAGCTGCTTAGCCTGTACAAGCAGATGCTGCTCATCCGCCGCTTCGAGGAGCGGGCGGGGCAACTCTACGGCCTCGGCCTGATTGGCGGCTTCTGCCACCTCTACATCGGCCAGGAAGCGGTCGCGGTCGGGCTGCAGTCGGCGATGTCGGTCGGCAAGGACAGCGTCATCACCGGCTACCGCGACCACGGCCACATGCTCGCTTATGGCATCGACCCCAAGCTGATCATGGCCGAGTTGACCGGCCGCGCCGCCGGCATCTCCAAGGGCAAGGGCGGCTCGATGCACATGTTCTCGGTCGAGCACGGCTTTTACGGCGGCCACGGCATCGTCGGCGCCCAGGTCAGCCTCGGCACCGGGCTGGGCTTCAAGCACCAGTACACCGGCGACGGCGGCGTCTGCCTGACTTACTTCGGCGACGGCGCCGCCAACCAGGGCCAGGTCTACGAAAGCTTCAACATGGCCCAGCTGTGGAAGCTGCCGGTGATCTACGCGATCGAGAACAACCAATATGCGATGGGGACGTCGGTCGCGCGGTCGTCGTCGGAGCCTGATTTCTACAAGCGGGGCGAGAGTTTTCGAATCCCGGGCATCCAGGTCGACGGAATGGACGTACTGGCGGTGCGTGGCGCCGCCGAAATGGCGCTCGCATGGACGCGGGCCGGCAAGGGGCCGATCATCCTCGAGCTGAAGACTTACCGCTACCGCGGCCACTCGATGTCCGACCCGGCCAAATACCGGACGCGCGAGGAAGTTCAGTCTTTTCGCGAAGGTAACGACCCGATCGACCACGCCGCCAAGGAACTGGCCAAGCTCGGTGTCGGCGAAGATGAATTGAAGGCAATAGACAAGCAGATCAAGGACATCGTCGTCGAAGCTGCGAAGTTTGCTGAAGATGCGCCCGAGCCGGACGCGGCGGAGCTTTACACAGACGTGCTGGTGGAGAGCTACTGATGACGACGCAGCTCACCATGCCCGCTCTGTCGCCAACGATGGAGGAGGGGACGCTGGCCAAATGGCTGGTCAAGGAAGGCGATGTCGTCAAGTCGGGCGACATCCTCGCCGAAATCGAGACCGACAAGGCGACGATGGAGTTCGAGGCGGTCGACGAAGGCACGATCGCCAAGATTCTCGTTCCAGAGGGCAGCGATGGGGTGAAGGTGGGTACGCCGATCGCGGTGCTGGCTGGCGAGGGTGAAGACGCGGCGGCCACTCCCGCGGCGGCACCCAAGGCAGATCCGGTGCCCAAGGCGGATGACACGAAACCATCGATTCCCCTGCCGGAGTCCGCGGAGCCGACGCCGCATTTGATGGAAACCGCCGCGCGCGAGCTGGTCGCCGATGTCGCCAAGACCCGCGATCCGCCAGAAATGCCCGACGGCACTCCGGTCACCAACATGACTCTCCGCGAAGCGCTGCGCGACGCGATGGCCGAGGAAATGCGCCGCGACGATCGCGTGTTCGTGATGGGCGAGGAAGTCGCCGAGTACCAGGGCGCCTACAAGGTGACGCAGGGGCTGTTGGAGGAGTTCGGGGCCAAGCGCGTGATCGACACGCCGATCACCGAATATGGCTTTGCCGGGCTCGGCACCGGCGCGGCAATGGGTGGCCTCCGCCCGATTGTCGAGTTCATGACCTTCAATTTCGCGATGCAGGCGATCGACCACATCATCAATTCGGCGGCCAAGACCAATTACATGTCGGGCGGCCAGATGCGCTGCCCGGTGGTGTTTCGCGGGCCCAATGGAGCGGCGGCACGGGTCGGCGCCCAGCACAGCCAGAATTACGCGCCCTGGTACGCCAGCGTGCCGGGGCTGGTGGTGATCTGCCCGTACAGCGCCGCCGACGCCAAGGGGCTCTTGAAAGCCGCGATCCGCAGCGAGGATCCGGTCGTGTTCCTCGAGAACGAGCTGCTCTACGGCCAGCATTTCGATGTGCCCCAGCTCGACGATTACGTGCTTCCGATCGGCAAGGCGCGGATCGTCCGGCCGGGCAAGGACGTCACCCTGGTCAGCTACTCGATCGGCGTCGGCGTTTCGCTCGAGGCGGCGGAGACGTTGGCCGGGGAGGGCATCGAGGCCGAGGTCATCGACCTGCGCACCCTTCGCCCGCTCGACAAGGCGACGGTGCTCGAAAGCCTGAAGCGCACTAACCGCATGGTGGTGGTCGAGGAGGGCTGGCCAACCTGCTCGATCGCGTCGGAGATCATCGCCATCTGCATGAACGAGGGCTTCGACGATTTGGACGCGCCCGTGATGCGGGTAACCAACGTCGACGTGCCGCTGCCCTACGCCGCCAACCTCGAGAAACTGGCGCTGATCAAGACCGCCGACGTGGTCGCGGCGGCGAAGGCCGTCTCCTATCGCTGAAGCCCTTTTGACGAAATGAGCCAGGCGCGAGACCGCGATCTCGTCCGGCTGCATTGGCCGGTCGCCCTGCGGCCCGCGTTCGACGCCTTGTTCGATATAGACGATGCGATGGCCGCGGTGGTCGAGCGGGCGACCGAGCCGGCGCTGGCGGCGATCAAGCTGGCCTGGTGGCGCGAGCAGCTCGAGAGTCTCGATACCGATGCGCCGCCCGCTGAGCCGCGCCTGCAAGCCGCCGCGGCCGAGCTCTTGCCAAGAGGGATCAGGGGCGATGACCTTGCCAAGCTCGAAGCCGGCTGGGCAACCCTGCTCGACGAGAGTCCGAAGGCCCGGCTCGTCGAACAGCGGGGCGAGACCTTGTTCGGCCTCGCTGCCAGGCTGCTCAATGCGAGCCACGATGAGCTTCTCGCTGCAGGCCGGCTATTCGGCCTGATGGATGTGACGCGGCGCGGCCTGCACGATTTCCGGACAGTTGTGGCCAGCCAACCGGCGGCTCGTTTCCCACCGAAGCTTCGGCCGCTGACGGGCTTCGCAAGCCTTGCCCGCCGCGACCATCTTCGTGGAACAGGCGAGCCCGAAGCAACGCCCGGCCGGTCGTGGACCCTGATACGGCATCGATTGACCGGTGGAATTTAACATAGATTGACAGCCTCCCCGCCAAAGCGCACCGCCGGGCGCGCCGGATCTCCTTGACTGGAGGTGCCCCATGACGCGCTTTCTCGCCGGGGCCGCGGCCTCGTTGCTTCTGGTGACCGGCGCTTTCCTGCTGTGGCAGGGGCAGGCGAAAGACGCGTCGATCCTGCCGGATGCACCGGCGGCGCGGCCGGGATCGCCGTCGATGCTGGTCGCCAACGTGCGCCCGCAAGCCCCCGAGGCGACCGCGAAAAGCCGCGAGCAGAAGCGCTTTTCCCGGGTCGACAAGGACAAGGACGGGCGCATCGCGCGGGAGGAGCTGCTTGGCCCCAGGCGCAAGGCCTATGCCAAGCTCGACGCTGACCACAACGGCTCGGTCTCGTTCGACGAATGGGCGGTGAAGTCGATCGACAAGTTTAGCGGCGCCGACGCGGACCGCTCGGGTTGGCTGACCCCCGCCGAATATGCCAGCACCGCCCCACCGCCGCCGAAGGTCAAGCGGTGTAGCTGCTGACCGTCACGCTAGCTCTTTGGTTTTCACCTGTTCGAGCCACTCAGCGAGCGCGGCGCGGGCGCGGTCGGTGTAGGCCTTTTTGCGATCCGCCTTCCTGGTCCGCGCTTCGGGCGGGGGCATCAGCCCGAAATTGATGTTCATCGGCTGATAGGTGTCGGCATTGGCGCCGCCGGTGATGTGGGCGAGCAAGGCGCCGATCGCGGTCTCGGGCGGCGGCGCGGAGAGTGGCTCGTCGGTGAGCTCGGCGGCCGTAAACCGCGCCGCGATCAGGCCGATGGCGGCGCTTTCGACATAGCCCTCGCAGCCGGTAATCTGACCCGCGAAGCGGATGTTGGGTTTCGTTTTCAGCCGCAGCTCCGGGTCGAGCAGCCGGGGCGAATTGAGGAAGCTGTTGCGGTGGATGCCGCCCAGCCGCGCGAATTCGGCGTTTTCGAGCCCCGGGATGGTGCGGAAAATCCGCACCTGATCGCCGTGCTTCAGCTTGGTCTGGAAGCCGACCATGTTCCACAGCGTGCCCAGCGCATTGTCCTGGCGCAGCTGCACGACGGCGTAGGGCCAGCGCCCGGTGCGCGGGTCGTCGAGGCCGATCGGCTTCATCGGGCCGTGGCGCAGGGTCTCGGGTCCGCGCTCGGCCATCACCTCGATCGGCATGCAGCCTTCGAAGTAGGGCGTGTCGAGTTCCCAATCCTTGAACTCGGTCTTGTCGCCGGCGTTCAACGCGGTGACGAAAGCCTCATATTGGGCACGATCCATCGGGCAGTTGATGTAGTCTTTGCCACCTTTGTCCCAGCGGGCCGCCATCCAGCAGACATCCATGTCGACGCTGTCGCGGTGGACGATCGGGGCGATGGCGTCGAAGAAAGCGAGCGCTTCGCTGCCGGTCTCGGTGGCGATCGAAGCGGCGAGCGTGGACCCGGTCAGGGGGCCGGTGGCGATAATCGTCGGATGGCCGGGTAAAGCGTCGATGCGTTCGCGCACGACGAGGATGTTCGGGTGCTGCTCGATCGCCCGCGTTACTTCGTCGGCGAAGCGGTCGCGATCCATCGCCAGTGCCGACCCGGCGGGCACGCGATGCTGGTCGGCCGCGCGCATGATCAGCGAATCCAGCGCCCGCATTTCCTGATGGAGCAGGCCGACCGCATTATGCTCGGCGTCGTCGGAGCGGAAGCTGTTCGAGCACACCATTTCGGCGAGCTGGTCGGTGGCATGGGCAGGTGTCGAATCGCCGCCGCCGCGCATTTCGGACAGCCGGACCTTGAGCC
>JBKJYX010000307.1:0-3214 GCA_046715575.1 Sphingomicrobium sp.
GTGGAAAGCCGAGCAGCGAGCGCCCTTGCGAATGCGCGAGCTCGCCGTTGATCGTCGCCGACACGTCGCCGAGGATCTTTCGATTGTGCGTGACCGAGCCACGCACCTCGCGGCGCGAGCCGAGCAAGGTCCGCGCGGTGCGCGGGTCAAGGTCCGGGCGCCCGTCGATCGGCTGGAAAAGGAGATCGCGCTCGGATTCCTTCAGCGGGCTATTGCCCTCGGCGTGGAGGTTGATCGTGGTCCGGCTGTCGCGCCCGATCATCATCCGGGTGACGTCGCCGAGGCCGCTGGCCGAGCCGCCTTCGGTGGCGGTGCCGCCCTGGACCCGCACGGCGGTCGAGCGGAAGCGCTGGCGAAGAATGATATTCACCACCCGCTGGTCGGCGCGGTAGCCATACTTGAGCGCCACCTCCCCGGGCAGGATCTCGCCCCGCTGGATGGCTTCGGTCGGGATGTCGCGAAGCTCGCGGAAGCCGGATATGCGCTGGCCGTTCAACAGCAGGATGGGCCGTTCGCCGCCGCGGCCGCGGGCGCTGCCGATCTGGGGGCTAAGCGCTTCCAGGAGCTCGCTGATGCTGGTCGCACCGGTCGCCCGGACATCGCGGCTGTCGAGAGTGTTTTCCGGCGGAATGTCGCCAACCACCGAGCCGCGCGGGCGCTGGCCGACGACGATGATCTCGTCGTCTTCGGCTTCTTCTTCGACAGGAGCTTGGGCCACCTGTGCCGCCACCGCGGATTGTTGGGCGGCGGCCGGCGGCGGGTCCTGCGCATAGGCAGGGGTGGCCAAGGTGAGAGAGAAGGCGGTGCCGGCAAGGAGTAGGCCGCGCAGGGTTGGGCTGGTCATGGGCGCGGCGGTGGGGGCGAGGAGGTGAACATCCGCTGACAACAGTCGGTCCTTCGACAAACTGCCAAGTGGGACCGACGAGTCGCCAAGCCGCCTTGAGTCGATTAGAAACTCGGATGGAGAAGATGGGGGGCAATCGTGAAGAGCAGGATCGCACTTCTTGCGGCTATGGCCGCGCTCGGCGGCTGTGCCACTGCCCCGCAAAGTCCGCCTGCGGCTCCGGCAATCGCGCCCGCGATCGTCGCGCTTCCCAATAACCCGGCTAACATTCTCCCCACGCCCTTTCCCGAAGGCAGCGCACGGCAACGAACAGCCGAGGCGATTGAACGCATCCAACGGCTCGACCCGGCGCTGGGATCGGTGCTGGCGATCGATCCGACCGCCATGGAGCAGGCGCGGCGCATCGACTCATTGGTTATCCGTGGCCCGCTCGCCGGCGTTGCGGTGTTGCTAAAGGACAATATCGAAATGGCGGGGCCGCTGCCGACGACGGCAGGGAGCCTCGCGCTCGCGGCCAACGTCACCAACCGCGACGCACCGCTGGTCGCGCGGTTGCGCGCCGCCGGGGCAGTGATCATCGGTAAGACCAATTTGAGCGAATGGGCGAACATTCGCTCGTCCAATTCGATCTCGGGCTGGAGTGCGCTCGGCGGCCAGACCCGCAACCCTTACGCGCTCGACCGCAACCCGTGCGGATCGTCGAGCGGCAGCGGCGCCGCGGTCGCGGCCGGGCTGGTCCGGATGGCGGTTGGGACCGAGACCGACGGGTCGGTGACCTGCCCCGCCGCGGTCAACGGCATCGTCGGAATGAAGCCGACCGTCGGCCTGGTCAGCCGCACCCACATCGTCCCGATCAGCGCCAGCCAGGACACCGCCGGCCCGATGGCTGCCACAGTGCGCGAAGCGGCGATGCTGCTGGGCGCGATCGCCGGCAGCGACCCGGCCGACCCGGCGACGCGGGAGGCCGACCAGCACAAGGAAGATTATGCCGCGGCGCTCAGCGCGAGCTCGCTCAAGGGCGCCCGGCTCGGCGTGATGCGCTTCGCATCCGGATTCGGCACCGACGCCGCGTTTGAAACCGCGCTCGCGGTGCTTCGCGAGCAAGGCGCGACCCTAGTCGAGATCAAGACATTCGACGACAAGGGCATCGGCGACAATGAGTTCATTGTCTTGCTGACCGAGTTCAAAGCGGGCCTCAACGCCTATCTGGCGGGCAGCCCGGCGCCGATCCCTGTGCGGTCGCTGGCCGATGTGATTGCGTTCAACAATGTCAATGGAGCCCGCGAAATGGCGCTGTTCGGGCAGGAGACTTTCCTGAAGGCGCAGGCCACCAAGGGCCTCGCCGATCCAGCCTACAAGAAAGCGCGCCAGACCAGCTTTCGCGCGGCCGGCCCGAACGGGATCGATCGCTTGCTCCGCGAGCACAAACTGGATGCGTTGATCGGGCCGACAATGCCGCCGTCGTGGAAGATCGACGCGGTCAATGGCGACCAGATCGCTGGCGGCGGAGCGGGCAGCCTGGCCGCGGTCGCCGGCTACCCGCATCTGACCGTGCCGATGGGAATGGTGAAGGGACTGCCGGTCGGCTTGAGCTTCATCGGGCCCAAGTGGAGCGACACGCTGATGCTCCGACTGGGCTATGCCTATGAGCAGGCGCGCGGGCCATTCCCGGCTCCGAAATTCTACCGTTCAATCGAGGACAGTCCCGAGATCGCGCCGCTGCTGAAGCCGGCGGCGCGCTAAGCCGTCAGCCGCAATCCGGCGATGGCGGCGACGATCACCAGGATCAGCAGTGCGCGCACCGTCGTCGCGGGCTCGCCGAACCACAGCATGCCGACGGCCACCGTGCCGATCGCGCCGATGCCGCCCCATACGGCATAAGCTGTGCCCATCGGGATCGAGCGGGCGGCCAGCTCGAGCAGCGCCATGCTGATCGCTACCGAGACCAGGAAGGCCAGGGTCCATGGGCCGTTGCGAAAGCCGTCGACGAAGCGCAGTGACGTGGTGAAGCCGACTTCGAACAGGCCGCCGACGATCAGGTAGAGCCAGGGCATCCACTTTCCTCCCGGTCGCTGGACGAACCGCCGCAAACGTCTATCGTCGGCCCATGCCAAGCGCGAAGACGATCGGCAACCGCCTCGCCCCCGTACGCTTCCTGTTGTTCCTGGGTTTGCTGGCGGTCGGCTGGGCGGCGGGCGTCGCCTGGTTGGGGTTCGAGCGCGGCCTGCTCGGGGGATTCGACCTTGCGGCATCGGTGTTCCTGGTCTCATGCGCGCCCCTGTTCCGGCTGAAGACCGCCGACCTGCGCCGCGCGGCGACAGAGAATGACGCCAACCGGGTGATGCTGCTGGCGATCAGCCTGCTCCTGAC
>JBKJYX010000308.1:0-3023 GCA_046715575.1 Sphingomicrobium sp.
ACCGCGACCGGGATCGACCAGCTTTCGTACAGCGCGGCGAGGCACAGGAACACGACCAGCAGCGAGATGGCGTAGAGCAAGGGTGCCTGGCCGGACGAAAGCCGTTCCTGGAATGACTGCCCGGCCCAGGCGATGCTGGTTCCGGGAATCTCAGCGGCGAGCTGCTCGATGCGGTTCATCGCCTCGCCAGAGCTTACACCCGGTGCCGGCTGCCCCTGGAATTCGGACGCAGGTACACCCTGGAACCGCGACAGGCTGCTCGGCCCGGTCGCCCAATTGATCCGCGCGAACGACGAGAACGGCGCCATCTCGCCGTCGGACGAGCGGACGTACCATTGCGACAGGCTCTCGGGGTCGGACCGGTATGGCGCGTCGCCCTGGACCTGGACCCGCTTGACCCGCCCGAGGTCGATGAAATCATTGACGTAGCGCCCGCCCCACGCGGTCGACAGGGTCGAGTTGACGTCGCCTTGGCTAAGACCGAGCGCGGTCAATTTCTGCTGGTCGATGTCGATCTTCAGCGTCGAAACATCGGGCAGGTCGCTGAGCCGGACCGAGGCGAGCTGGGGGTCGGCATTGGCCGCGGCGAGCAACCGCTCGCGCGCCGCAACGAACGCCTCGCGGCTCATGCCGCTGCGATTCTGCAGCTCCATCGTGAAGCCGCTCGACTGGCCGAGGCCGCGGATGGCGCCGGGGACGAGGGCGAACACCTGCGCATCGCGCAGGTTGCGGAACGCGCCCGAGGCACGCTGAACGATGGCGTCGGCACTGTTTGCCTTGCCTGTGCGCTCGTCCCAGGGCACGAAATTGATGAATCCCTGGCCGGTATTCTGGCCGGTTGCGCCGCCCCCGCCGCCCCCGCCGGCGACCGTGAACAGCGTCTGGATATTCTTGGCTTCGTGATCGGCGAAATATTGCTCGATCTGGCTCTGCACTTCGAGAGTTCGCTGCTGTGTAGCGCCGGCGGGGAGCCGGAACTGAATGCTCGCCGCGCCTTGGTCTTCGGTCGGCAGGAAACCCGTCGGAAGCCGGAGGAATAAAATGACGAGGATTGCGAAAATCCCCGCATAGATGCCCAGGAACAGCCATTTTCGGTCGATCACGCGCACGATCGCTTCGCGGTAGCGGACGACCGAATTGGCGAAGGTCCGGTTGAACCAGCCCTGCGCGCTGCGGACGGGGCGGGCAATCGCCGGATATCGCCGCTCGAGCGCGCCTGGCTGCGCTTCGCCGTGAACCTTTTGACGCAGCAGGGTCGACGTCAAAGCGGGGCTCAGGATCAGCGCCACCAGCACCGAAAGTACCATCGCGGAGATGATCGTCACTGAGAATTGCTGGTAGATAACGCCGGTTGAGCCACCGAAGAAAGCCATCGGCAGAAATACCGCTGACAGCGACACCGCGATTGCCACCAGCGCGACCTGGATCTCGCTCATCGACTGGATGGTCGCTTCGCGTGGGCTCATGCCGGGATTTTCGTCCAGCAATCGCTCGACGTTCTCGACCACGACGATCGCGTCGTCGACCAGCAGGCCGACCGCGAGCGTCAACCCGAACAGCGTCAAGGTGTTGATGGTGAAGCCGGCGAGATAGAAGATTGCGAAGGTGCCGAGCAAAACAACCGGAATGGCGATCGCCGGAATCAGCATGGCCCGCCAGTTCTGGAGGAACACGAAGATCACCAGCACGACGAGGATGACCGCCTCGAACAGGGTCTTGGTCACCTCCGACACCGACAGTTTGATGAAGTCGGTGGTGTCGTTGGCGTAGGCGTAGACCAGGCCCTCGGGGAAACTCTGCGACAAGTCCCTGACCCTGGCCTTCAGCAATTCGGCCGTCTCCAGCGCGTCCGCGCCCGGGGCGAGCGACACCGCGATCCCGGCGCCGGGATGGCGGTTGACGTGGACGATCGCGTTATAATTGTCGGAGCCGAGCTCGACGCGCGCGACATCCTTCATGCGCACGGTCGCACCGCTGGTCTCGGTCTTGAGGATGATTTGCTCGAACTGCGCGGCCGTCTGCAGCCGCGACTGGGCGGTAACGGTCGCGGCCAGCATTTGCTCGGAGCTTTGCGGCAGGCCCCCAACCTCGCCGGCGGCGACTTCGGTATTCTGGTTCTGGATCGCCGTGACGACGTCGCTCGGCATCAGCGCAAAGGCCGCGAGGCGCTGCGGATTGAGCCAGATGCGCATCGCGTGGGGCGAGCCGAACACGTTGACCTCGCCGACGCCGGGCACGCGCGAAATCGGATCCTGGATATTGGACGCGAGATAATCCGAGACGTCCCGATTGGTGCGCTGGTCGGTCGAATCAAAGACCGCGACAATCAGCAGGAAATCGGGGTTCGACTTGGTCACCCGGACGCCTTGCTGCTGCACCGGCTGCGGCAGCCGGGGAAGCGCCTGCTGCACCTGGTTCTGCACCTGCACCTGGGCGATGTCGGGGTCGGTGCCCTTGGCGAACGTGACGGAGATGTTGACCGCGCCACGGGAGGAAGAGGAGGAGGCGAAATAGAGCAGCCCGTCGATCCCGGTGAGCTGCTGCTCGATAATCTGGGTGACGCTATTTTCGACCGTCTCGGCCGACGCGCCGGGGTAGTTCGCGCGGACATTGACCACCGGCGGCGCGACATCCGGATATTGCTCGACGGGAAGCGTCGCGATCGCCCCGATTCCGGCGAGCATCACGACGATCGCGAGAACCCAGGCGAAAATCGGGCGATCGATGAAGATGCGCGACAAGGCTTAACCGCCGCCGGCGCCGCGTCGGCCGCCCGCTGGTGCACCGCTGCCCGGTTTACCCGGTGCGATCCGCTGCGGCGCGTTGGCCGGCACCGGCTTGATCGGCGCGCCGGACTTGAGGTTGTTTGTGCCTTGCGTGATCACCTTGGTGCCGCCGCTCAATCCCGAGGTCACCACCCAGTTCGCGCCGACGGTGCGGGTCGCGACGACCTTGCGCCGCTCGGCCTTGTTGCCCGGACCCACTACCCAGACGAAGGCGTCGCCGCCGATATCGCGCTGGAG
>JBKJYX010000309.1:0-9258 GCA_046715575.1 Sphingomicrobium sp.
ACAAATTGAAAGAGTTCCGGATTCCAACCCGCGCACGGCTCGGTTCACCGCCAAGCGGGTTCAATTCTTGGCCAAACACCGTATCTGCCATTCAACGATTTAAGAGCGAGCGAGCCACGGGCGCCTGAAGACGCCGGCTCCGGGCAAGACGGACGGACCTCCCGCAACGCTACTGCGGAAAAGCTGCGACAGATCGCAGCGCGGGAGCCGGCCGCATAAGGTAAAGAGAGCAAATTGATCCGACTTTTGGGAAGCCGCGGCGCGTCCGCGGCGATGGGCATGTTGATGCTGGCGTTGGCCTCGAGCGAGGCCCCCGCGCAGACCGTGTCGCGGGGCGTTTCGGCGTTCGACGTGGCGGCGGCGGTCAAGGCGACCCAGATCGACATCGGCGCCAAGCCGCTCGGCACTCGGACCTATGCGACCACCGCGCCCAGCTACGCGACCACCGCGACTTCGCAGCCGCGGTCGCTGATGTCATCCGCGATGCTTCCGGTGCAGCAGGCCGTCGCCACCTTCACCGGCCAGGCCCAGCCGACCCCAGCCATGTCTTCGGCGATCGCGCGCGAAGCCGCCTGGCTGTTCCGCGGTGGCTGGCCGCTTTATGCTCTGGTTGACCGCTATAGCGCCGGGGCACCGCTCGACGAGCAGGCAACCTGCCTCGCGACTGCGGTCTATTTCGAAGCCCGCGGGGAATCTCCCGAAGGCCAGCTCGCCGTGGCGCGCGTGGTCATGAATCGCGCCGCTTCCGGCAAGTATCCGCCGACCTGGTGCTCGACGGTCAAGCAGCCGTGGCAATTCTCGTTTGTTCGCAACGGCCGCTTTCCGGCTGTCGACACCGCGTCCTACGCTTGGCGCAAGGCGCAGGCGATCACCCGGCTGGCAATGAGCAACGCGGTGCCGAGCCTGTCGAGCGACGTCCTGTGGTATCACGCCAACTATGTCGCTCCGTCGTGGGGCCGGCGCCTGACCCGGGTCGAAAAGATCGGCGCACACATCTTTTACCGGTCCTAAACTTCATTCCAGCCCGCTGCTGAGTCGGTTCGTCGTTAATCGGGGCCATGCGGGATTCGCAGCGAGTCCGTTTCGCGCGAAGCTGCAATCCTACGGACTTATCCGAGGGTTAGGGAGGGCTCGCGGTGCTGAAGATCCTGATTGTCGAGGATGACTCGCAGCTCGCGACGACCTTGAAATATCTGGTCGAGGACAACCCGCGGTACCGCGTGGTGGGGATCGCCGACGACGCCGACAGCGCGATCGCCGCGGCCGAAACGCATGATCCCGATATCGCGCTCCTCGACCTGCATTTGGCGCGCGGCTCGACCGATTTTTCGGTCGCGGTCAAACTGGCCGATTTGCACGTCCCGGTCTTGTTCGTCAGCGGCAAGGCGCCGAGCTTTCCGATGCCCGATCTGGCGCTCGGCTGCCTGATGAAGCCGTTCACCGCCGAAGACGTCCACCGCAGCCTGGCGATGGCCGAAGACATGCTCCGCGGCCGCGAAACGCTGCGCCCGAAGCTGCCCCACAACCTCACTTTATATGAACAGGCCGAGGACCATCATATCGATCAGCCCGGCTTCATCCCGTCGCGGCCGTCGCTGAAGACCCGGCTCGAGCACTGGATTTCCGGCTACCAGCACTAGGCCTTAGCGCCGTGCCGGCGCCGCCACATACGTCAGCATCAGATAACGTCCGCCCCCTATTGGCTCGTCCAACCCGAAGCTCCCGATCCTGACCGGGACGGTGCCGGCATCGCGGGTGCGCACGAACAGCCAGCCGCAATCGCGAAGCAGGTCGAGCGTTCGCTCCGTAGCAAAGCCCGTCGCTGGCTCTTTCGGCGGGTTGCCCGTGCCGGGCCGGAACGCCATGCCGAACGGCGCCCGCAGCGGTATCATGACATTGTCCGTCGAACCCGGGCGAAGCGCGATGAGTTCGGCGTCCGCTTCGGGGACCTGCGCTCCCTTGCCGCCAAATCGCCAGCCGACACGCTCGCCAGTCGCCGTTGTCCCGATCGACAAGTTCTTGCCGAAGTCGCCACCGTCGAACGGCCCGCCGACGTAGACAATCATCGGCGAGCGCGAGCAGAGCGACGTCTGCAACGGTGGATAGCCAGGCGAGCGGACGGTCAGGCGATGGCCTCCATCCACGCCCTTGACGCGAAACTTTCCGTCCCCGCCGGTCTGCGCGCGGTAAGAATAGTCCTTGTCCCACACCAGCCCGCCATCGCGCATGCCCCAGCCGCTGGTCGTCACTTCGACCACGGCGTCGGCGACCGGCCGATCGGAGGTCGCGTCGCGGACCTCGCCGGACACCGTCGGACCGCACGCGGCCAGAACGATCGCGAATGCCGGCCCGCCGCGCTTCACAGCCGCATCATTCCACGGCGGGCTTCGCGTGTTCCCCAGGTCTCGTCGGTCAGCGGGGCGCCGGCGTCGAGCAATGCCCGTCTCCGACCCTTGATGTCGGCGCTGCGCTGGATGTCCTCGAATGCCAGCAGCTTGACCAGGACCGGGTGGGCGAGCACCTCATCGACGAAGCGCGCGACCCTGGGCCAACGGTCCTTGTCGACCGTGAAGTCGGCATATGCGGCGTTGCGGAAGAAGCTGGCGACCGCGATGTCGGCGAGGCCGATAGTGCCGAACAGGAACCCGGCAGCGGGCAGCTGGGTCTCGAGATAATCGAGCGCCGCCGGGGCGTCTTCGGTCAGGGTCTTGGCGATGCGGGCCTGGTCGCCCGGCTCGCCCCACACCAGGGGATGGACGACGCGCTGGTAAAACAGGCCCCAGATAAACAGGTCGCCGAGGCGGGTGTCGGCATATTCCTCGAGCCAGCGGGCGCGGGCGCGGTCCCTTGGATCGGGCGGGAGCAGCGGGTTCGCCGGATAAGCCTCCTCCAGATAGGCGCAGATGACCGTGGAATCGCAAAGCGTTACGTCCCCGTCGATCAGCACCGGGATGCGCCGCAGCGGGCTCAGCTTCTCGAATTCGTCATTGCCGTAGAAAGGCGTGATCGGATCGACCTGATAGCCGAGGCCCTTCAATTCCAGGCACGCCAGCACCTTGCGGACATAGGGGCTGACGAAGCTGCCGATGATTTTCACGGTCTGCTTTTAGTGGGACAGGCGCCCGACTGAAAGTAGCGCAGTTCCGCGCCATGGATGCCCCGCGAGGATTCGAACCTCGATTGACGGATTCAGAGTCCGTAGTCTTACCATTAGACGACGGGGCAAAGGCAAGCGGGCGAGATAGAAAGCCCCCCATAGCCTGTCAACGCGGCAGGCGAACCCCGCGAAACTTGCCCTTGCCCTCAATAATGTGATTAAACGGGCGCAAGTCAGCCGTCTGTTTGCGGGCGGCCAAGGATAGAACGGGCGTACCACATGGCGCAGAGAGTCGCCGGCGCGCCGGCTCTGCTGCACGAAGACGGCGGTGAGAGCGGGCGATTGGCATCCAGGCCGCTGGAGCGGCGGCATGCGCACCGCCACAGCTATGGCGCAGTCGATCTTGGCACCAACAATTGCCGCTTGCTGATCGCGCGCCCAATCGAGGGCGGCTTCACCGTCATCGACGCATTCTCGCGCGTCGTCCGCCTTGGCGAGGGGCTTTCGCAGAGCGGGAAATTGTCCAACGAGGCCATGGATCGAGCGGTCGCGGCGCTGGCGATCTGCGGTGAAAAATTGCGCCGCCGCAATGTTTCGCTGTCGCGCGCGGTGGCCACCGAAGCGTGTCGCCGGGCAGTCAACGGCCGCGATTTCACCGAGCGGGTCCGCGACGAGACCGGCATCGCCCTGGACATCATCGCCCCACAGGAAGAAGCCCGGCTGGCTGTGCTCGGCTGCCACAAGGTCCTGGAGCCCGGCGACGGCCCGGCGTTGATCTTCGACATCGGCGGTGGCTCGACCGAACTGGTGCTGATCGACCAGGTCGACGGGGTGCCCAAGATCCGCAGCTGGTGGAGCGCACCGTGGGGCGTCGTCTCGCTGACCGAGAGCGAAGGCCAGGCGGCGATCGGCGGCAAGGACCGTCTGGCTGCCTACAAGCGCATGCGCGAGCGCGCCCGTCACTCATTCACCCGCTTTGCCGAAACCCTGCCCAAGACCGCCAAGGACATCCGCCTGCTCGGCACCAGCGGCACCGTCACCACGCTCGCCAGTGTGCACCTGGCGCTGCCCTCCTACGACCGCCGCGCGGTCGACGGGCTGCACGTGCCGACTGAAGCGATGCAGAAGATCAGCACCATGATCGCCGAGATGGATTATGAGGAGCGCTCGCGGCTGCCGTGCATCGGCCGCGACCGCGCCGACCTGGTGGTCGCCGGCTGCGCGATCCTGGAAGCGATCCTCGAGATCTGGCTGGCGCCGAGCCTCGGCGTCGCCGACCGCGGCATCCGCGAGGGCATATTGCGGTCGCTGATGGCGCGCGACGGCCACGCGCTGTGAGAGGAGATAAAGGCCTCCATCAGCGGGTGCGGACTGCGCGCGGCCGCTCGGTGTCGTCCAACCGCTGGTTGGAACGGCAGCTCAACGATCCCTACGTCCGCCGCGCCCAGGCCGACAACTATCGCAGCCGCGCCGCTTACAAATTGCTCGAGCTCGACGAGCGCTTTGGGCTGTTGAAGGGCGTCAAGGCGGTCATCGATCTCGGCATCGCGCCCGGCGGCTGGAGCCAGGTCGTTTCCCGCCGCGCGCCCGCTGCCAGGATCGCCGGGATCGACCTGCTGCCGACCGATCCGATCGACGGCGTCACCATCCTTCAGATGGATTTTATGGACGATGACGCCCCGGCCAAGCTCAGGCAAGCGCTCGGCGGCCCGCCCGACCTCATCCTGTCGGACATGGCGGCCAACACCGTCGGCCATGCCCGGACCGACCATTTGCGCACCATGGGCCTGGTCGAGGCGGGGCTGGAGTTTGCGGTGGAAACGTTGCGGCCGGGCGGCGCGTTCGTCGCCAAGGTGCTCGCCGGTGGCGCCGACAGCACCCTCGTCGCCGAGCTGAAGCGCCACTTCACCACCGTCAAGCACGCCAAACCTCCAGCCAGCCGCAAGGAATCGTCGGAATGGTATGTGGTCGCGCAGGGCTTCAAGGGGCGGGAGCGGAGCGACGATCCCAGCTAGAGTCCTGAGTCTACATCGCCCTCGCGTACGGTCGAAACTACCGATGATTTTCTGCTATGGAGGGGGACGCCAGCGTTACCATTCGAGGAGAAACGACATGGCTCACAAGATATTGATTGTTGCTTTCAGCATGATCGTCGCCGCTTCGCCGATATCGGCAGCAAACCCTGAACCGTCCCTTGCGACAGGCGCCCCAACAGCGAGCCCAGACGCCAAATATTGCATGCGTATCGAGGCCATTACGGGCAGCCGCCTCGAGAAGGTCAAGTGCTGGACCCGCGACGAGTGGGCCGAGCAAGGCGTCGATGTCGATCAAGAGTGGTCCAAGGAAGGCGTCGCGGTCATCGCCTGAAGGAGTGGACGGCCCGTCGAGGGTTATAGCGGTGCCCGGCCAGCCGATCCAAATAGGGGCGGCGAGCGTTCGCTTAATGCCGAAAGCAGACTCTGCGGCCTAACTCTTGGCCCGGGCGTCGGCGATGGCCTTCTTGAGCGCTTCGTAGCCGACGGCGCTGTTCATCACCTTGTTGCCGACCACGAACAGCGGCGTCCCGGTCGCGCCCAATTGGCCGGCGAGCTTGAAGTTGCGACTGAGCTCGGCCTCGGCATCGGGAGTGGGGGAGAGTGGAATTTGAAGCCCGGCCGCCCGGCTTGCAACCGCGAGCGTCTCCGGCCCGGGCCGCCCGGCTTCCCACAGTGTGTCGTGGAATTGACTGAAGCGGCCGGCCTTCGATGCCGCCAGCGACAGTCGCGCGGCGGCGACACTTTGCGGACCAAGGATCGGCAGCTCGCGATAGACGACGCGAAGGCCCTTATCCTCCTTGATGAGCCGCTCGATGTGCGGGTTGCTCGTCTTGCAATAGGGGCAGGCGTAGTCGAAGAACTCGACCAGCACGACGTCGGGCTTGGCGGCGCCTTTCCACGACGAGCCGAACGGGGTTTCGAGCACGGCCCGCTGGGCGGCGAGCGTCGGCTCATATTGGCGGTCGCGCAGCGCATCGGCGGTGTCGACCAGGATCTGCGGGTCGGCCAGCAGTCCCTGGCGCACGATGCGGCTGCCGACGTATTGGGGCGCCGCGAACAGCAGCAGGGCAGCGGTCAGCAAACCGCCGATCACTCCCCCCGCAATGGCCGGCACAATTGCCGCAGTCTTCCCCCCGCTCATTCTTCGGGATGCTCCCTTCTGTACTTCTTGTCTTTGCGCAACTCGGTGCGCGATACCATGGCGATGTCCTGCGCGCGAAGATAGTCCGGCGTCCCCTGGGGGATGCCCTTCAAGGCCATTTGCGCGCTTGCCAACGCCAGCTTCGGATTACCCTCGAGGTTGTTGCGCTCCGCGGTCGCCAGCGCGGCGCGCGGCTGGTCGCCGTCGCGGTCATAGATGATGCCGAGCTGGTACCAGGCGAAGGGGTTCTGATTGTCGCGGTTGACGGCCTCTTTCAGTACCTGCTTGGCCTCGAGGAAATTCTTCGGGTTTTCGGTTGAGATCAAGGCGTGGCCGAGCATCGCCGCGATCAGCGGCTGGTCGTTGGCCTGCCCAACCGCCTCGCGCAGGGGTGCGATTGCTTCAGCGGGTTTGCCGGTTTCAAGGAGAATCTGTCCCTTCAGCTCGAGGAAGAAGGGATCGTGCGGGTCGCTTTTGAGGAGCGCGTTGGCCTCCGACAGCGCTTTTTCAGGATAGGCACCGATATGATAGGCGTAGGCGCGGGCATAGTGCGCCGGGACGCTCTGGTCGCTCTCGGGATATTTCGTGATCGCACGCTTGGGATCGACGAAGCCGATCAGCTTGGCCTTGACCCGCTGGAACCGCGCTTCGAGCGCCGGATCGGACGGCCGGTTCCAGGCCGGGTCGTTTTGGTAGACCTGCAGCAGGGCCTGGATGCGCTCGCTCGAGATCGGGTGAGTCCGGTCGTAGCTCTCCGTGTCGGCGACCGCGAGCCGGTATTCCTGGTTCTGCAGCTTCTTGAAGAATTCGATGCTGCCCTTGCCGCTGATCCCGGCCGCGGAAAGATATTTTGCGCCGGCGGAGTCGGCCGAGCTTTCCTGGGTGCGGCTGAAGGCGAGGAAGCGGCCGATCGCGGCCCGCTGTCCGGCCATCATAATGCCCATGCCCGCCTCGCCGGCGCCAGCGGCGATCGCCAGCGCCCCCAGGACCAATGTCGCCAGGCTGATCCCGGTCGCCTCGTTGGAACCGTCCTGGATCCGGATCGCGTGGCCGCCGGCGACGTGGCCGAGCTCGTGCGCGATCACACCCTGCAGCTGGTTGACGTTATCCGCCGCGACCAGCAGGCCGGACTGGATATAGACCGTCTGCCCGGTGGCGACGAAGGCGTTGATCTCCGGATCGTTCAGCAGTGCGACGTTGGTCGACTTGGGATCGAGGCCCGCGCCGGTGATCAGCGGCCTCGAAAGGTCGCGGAAGAGTAGCTCGGTCTCGCTATCGCGCAGGATCGACTGTGCGGCGGCCGGCCTCGCCGCCGCAAAAGCCAGGATCAGCGCGAGCATCAACAGCCGCCCCGAACGGGTTAGCGCGTGCGAAATCGGGCTGGAAAGGGGGAGCACCATGCCCCCGCTTACCATCCTCGCGGCTGAACGGGCGATGAAAACCAGCCCTGTCGTTTGCACCCCGGGATCAGCCGAAGGTCCGCTGCCACCAGCCTGAGCGACGCTCTCCTTCGGCATCGGTCATCGCGGAGTCATTGTCCGGAGCCGGCACCGTGGCCGCCGATGCAGGTTCTCGCGGCGCCGCCGCCGGCTCCGAGCGCTGTCGGGCGGGTTCCGCCGCCGCCGCCTTTGAGCGACGCTTGCGCACCGGCTTGGTCGTCGCGGGTCCGGGCTCGGGCTTGGGTTCCGGTTCCGGTTCCGGGGTCGGGGGCGTGGAAGCCGCCGCGGCAGCGGGCTTGCGCGCCCTCGGCCTGCGGCGGGTTTTCGGCCCTTCGGCTTCGGGTTCGGCAACTTCCGTGGCCTCGGTCGAGGTGATCGGCGGCTCCTCGGCGACCGGCCGTTCGACCATCGGCGAGCTATCCGGTTCGACATCGGCCTGTGACTCGCTCCCCGCGGCAGGCTTGCGCCCACGGCGGCGCTTCGGGCGCGATTTGGAGGTTTCCTCGGCAACTTCTTGCTCGTCCTCGCGGTGCTCGACCGGCAGCGGCGGGGCCAAGGCGTCGGGCTCGATTCCGTCTTCGGTCGATCCTTGTGTTTGGCCGTCACGGCGCCCGCGGCCACGTCCGCCGCGCCGCCTGCGCCGGCGCCTCCGCGGGCCTTCGCCCTCGTCGTCGCGCGGGCGTTCGCGATCGCGGTCGCGACCACGGCCTTCGGCCGCGTGCTCATGCTCCTCGGCATATTCGTCGGGGCCGACCAGCGCGGCCTCGATCTCTTCTTCCTCTTCTTCCTCGTCGTCCTCATCGACGGGCGCCGCCAGGGCCTCCAGCCGCTGGGGAGCCACCGGACGAGGACCGGAGCTCTCAACGCCCATTCGCGCGCCCTCGAGGCTCTCATCGATCAGCACCTCGATCGAGACTCCGTAGCGCAGCTCGATTTCGCCCAATTCGATGCGCTTCTTGTTGAGCAAATAGACCGCAGCCTCGCGCCCGGCGCGAAGTACGATCTTGTCGCCGCGGCCGCGGGCGGCTTCGTCTTCGACCATCCGAAGAGCGGACAGTCCGGCCGAGGCGGCCGTCCGCATCAGCCCGGTGCCTTCGCAATGCACGCACGGCCTGGTCGAAGCTTCGAGCACGCCGGTGCGGAGCCTCTGCCGGCTCATCTCCATCAATCCGAAGCTCGAGATGCGGCCGACCTGGATTCGGGCGCGGTCGTTCTTCAGCGCGTCTTTCATCGCCTTCTCGACTTTGCGGTTATGGCTCCCTTGCTCCATGTCGATGAAGTCGATTACGACCAGTCCGGCCATGTCGCGCAGCCGCAGTTGACGGGCGATTTCGGCGGCCGCCTCGAGGTTGGTGGCGTAGGCCGTCTGTTCAATGTTATGTTCACGGGTCGAGCGACCCGAATTGATGTCGATCGAAACCAGGGCCTCGGTCGGGTTGATGACCAGATACCCGCCGGAAGCAAGCTGGACGACCGGGTGATACATCGCCGACAACTGATCCTCGACGCCGCTGCGCTGGAACAACGCTGTCGAATCGCTGTGCA
>JBKJYX010000310.1:0-3728 GCA_046715575.1 Sphingomicrobium sp.
CCAGCGCTTCGTTGGCGAGGTCGGACGAAGCGACCGTCGCCGAGCGTTGGCCGAGGAACAGCCTCAAACCGATCTCCTCGCCTTCCGAGCGGTTGACCTGCTCGAGCTCGCCCAGGCGCACCTGCACGCTGCTCGACCGTTCGCCGACATAGACCGCATCGGCGGCATCGGCGCCAGCCGCGGCCGCGCGCTCGACCAGCGCTTGCGCCGCGCTGCGAGCAGAATCGACGTTAAGCATGGGTAGAGCGCCTAGCGGCTGGAAAGGCCGACGGCCAGCATGCCCAGGAACACCAGCAGCCCGCATGTGCGGTTGGATCGGAACAGCCTAAGCGCGCCTTCGCCGTCCCTGGGGTCGGCGCGCAGCGCCTGGCTAGCGAGATGCAGCGCGGCCGGCAGCAGCGCCAGCAGCGCCACCCAATCGGGACGCAGCGACCAGATCGCCGCTCCCCACAGCATAAGCGCCAGCGCGTAAAAGATGGCGATCCCGAGCGGCGCGCTTTCGCCGAGCCACCGGGCGCTCGACTTCACCCCGACCAGCGCGTCATCCTCCAAGTCCTGGATCGCATAGAGCGTGTCGTAGCCGATCACCCAGGCGACGCTGCCGGCGTGAAGCCACAGCGCGGGCGCGGCGAGGCTCCCCGTGACCGCCGGCCAGCCGACCAGCGCGCCCCACGAGAAGACCAGCCCGAGCCACGCCTGCGGCCACCAGGTGATGCGCTTCATGAACGGATAAGCCGCGACCAAAGCGAGGCTGCAAAGCGCGACGAGCTGCGCGGTGCGGTTGAGCTGAAGCAGGACGACGAGGCCAATCAGACACAGACCGACCGTGAGCACCCACGCCGATCCGACCGACACTCGGCCGCTGGCGAGCGGGCGCAGCCGGGTGCGCTCGACTTGTCCGTCCAGCTCGCGGTCGACGATGTCGTTGTAGACGCAGCCGGCGCTGCGCATCGCGAAAGCACCGAGCGCGAGCCACAGGAACAGGTCCCAGCGGCCGTACACGCCCGCGAGCGCGACACTCCACGCGCCCGGCCAGTAAAGCAGCCAGGTGCCGATCGGCCGGTCGAGCCGCATCAGCGACGCGAACGGCCTGAGCCGCGGGGGTAACGCACCGATAAACCCGCGCCGCTCGCTGTCGGGGACGATGTCGGTGGTTGCGGTCACAGTGGCGGCTGTGGCTTAAGCGGGGCCATGCCCGCAACCCCCGCCTGGCCGCCCAAATCCCTGCCGCGCCTGCACGTGACGGCGGAGCTTGGCGAAAGCGTGCGGGTCGAGCTCGACGCGGGTCAGGCGAATTATCTCGGCAATGTGCTGCGGATGAAGGCAGGCGCCGAGCTACTCGTGTTCGACGGGGCGAGCGGCGAGTGGCTGGCGCGGATCGCCGAGGCGGGCAGGAAGCACATGACGCTGGCCGTCGAGCGGCGGACGCGTGAGCCGGAGGCGATCCCCGACGTCTGGCTGGCGTTCGCGCCGGTCAAGCGGGCGCGGATTGACTGGCTGGTCGAGAAGGCCACCGAGCTGGGCGTCGCGCGGCTGATCCCGGTGACGACGCAACGGACGGTGGTTGAGCGGCTAAACCTCGAACGGCTGCGGGCGCACATAATCGAAGCGGCCGAGCAATGTGGCCGGACGCGATTGCCGGAGCTTGCCGAACCGCTGCCGCTCGCCCGTTTCCTTGCGCAACGCGACACCGCGCGCACGCTCTATTTCGCCGATGAGAGCGGCGGGGAACCGCCGATACTGGCGTTCAAGGCGGGCGCGGCAACCATCCTGACTGGCCCCGAGGGCGGCTTTACCGATGACGAGCGGGCGGCCATCCGCGCCGCCCCGAACGCCATCGCCATCTCGCTCGGCCCGCGCATCCTGCGGGCCGAAACCGCCGCGCTGGCGGCGCTCGCGGCGTACATGACGGTGGCCGGCGACTGGCGCTGACGGAACCCGCCGCGCCCTCCGGCGATTTCTGCTGTAGCAGTTGGAGGACCGCATCATGAATCAACCCCTCGTTGAAGTCGAAACCGTCGTCGGTGCCGATGTCGGCGCAGTCTGGGATGCGCTGACGGCGCGCAAATCGGCGATGTTCATGGGCGCTGACGTGGAGACCGACTGGGGGCCCGGATCGCCGATCAGCTTCACCGGCGAGTTCGAAGGCAAGGCGTTCAAGGACCATGGGGAAATCCGCGATATCGAGGATCGCCGCCGCCTGACCTTCACCCATTACAGCCCGAGCTCGGGCAAGCCCGACGTGCCGGACAGCTATAACCTCGTCGACGTCCGGCTCGAGCCGCAGGGCGAACGGACCCGCGTCAAGCTGAGCCAGACGCCGCTGGGCGGCGAGCGGCCGGACAAGAAGACGGCCGAGGCGTTCCGCCGCAATTGGGAGGTGATGCTCGACGGCCTGAAGACGGCAGCGGAGGAGCGGTCGCTGGCGCAAGGATAGCCCGGCGGAAACGCTGGCGTCCCCTGTGGAGCGCCGCTACGGGCGCGTGCCATGACCCAGCGCACCGACAAGGACAGCTCTAACGACCGGCCGATCGAGGGCCGCGACGACTTGCTGTCGGTGTTTATCGACGGCGAGAAGCCGCGCGACGACTGGCGCATCGGCACCGAGCACGAGAAATTCGTCTATCGCTGCGACGATCATCGGGCGCCGTCGTGGGAAGAGCCGGGCGGCATCCGCGACCTGCTGCTCGGCCTGACTGAATTCGGCTGGCGGCCGATCGAGGAAAACGGGAAGGTCATCGCGCTGTCCGGCCCCGACGGCACCGTCAGTCTGGAGCCCGCCGGGCAGTTCGAGCTGTCGGGCGCGGCGCTGGCCAACCTTCATGAAACCTGCAGCGAAGCGGCGCGGCATCTCGAGCAATGCAAGGCGGTCGGCGGTCGGCTCGGCCTCGGTTTCCTCGGGCTCGGCATGTGGCCCGACAAGACCCGGGGTGAGCTGCCGATCATGCCCAAGGGCCGCTACGCGATCATGCTCCGGCACATGCCGCGGGTCGGCAATCTCGGGCTCGACATGATGCTCCGCACCTGCACCATCCAGGTCAATCTCGATTATGCGTCGGAAGCGGACATGGTGAAGAAATTCCGCGTCGGCCTGGCGCTGCAGCCGGTGGCGACCGCCTTGTTCGCCAACTCGCCGATTACCGAGGGCAAGCCCAACGGCTACAAGAGCTTCCGCAGCCACATCTGGGAGGACACCGACCCGCATCGCACCGGCATGCTGCCGTTCGTGTTCGAGGACGGTTTCGGCTACGAGCGCTACTGCGATTATGCGCTCGACGTGCCGATGTATTTCGTGTTCCGCGACGGCCAATACATCGACGTCGCCGGCGAGAGCTTTCGCGACTTCCTCGAGAGTAAACTGCCGCAATTGCCGGGCGAAAAGCCGCGCCTGAGCGATTTCACCGACCATCTCTCGACCGCATTTCCCGAGGTGAGGCTGAAAAGTTTCCTCGAGATGCGAGGCGCCGACGGCGGGCCATGGAACAAGATTTGCGCGCTTCCGGCGCTGTGGGTCGGTTTGCTCTACGCCGACGCCGCGCTCGACGCGGCCTGGGACCGAGTCAAGCACTGGACGATCGAGGAACGCGAGAAGCTGCGCCATGACGTCCCCAAGCTCGCGCTCAAGTCCCAGGTGCCGGGCGGCGGGACGATGCACGATTTGGCCCGCGAGGTGGTCGCCATCGCCTCGATGGGCCTGACGCGGCGCGCGGCGCTCAATGCGGCCGGCG
>JBKJYX010000311.1:0-4209 GCA_046715575.1 Sphingomicrobium sp.
ATATAGCTGCGCCTACTTCACCGATCCGGGCAACGGCCTGGAGCAGGCGCAGGCCGACAAGAAAGCGCATATCGCCGCCAAGCTCGCGTTGAAGCCGGGGCAGCGCGTGCTCGACATCGGCTGCGGCTGGGGCGGCACCGCGCTCTACCTGAACCGAGTCGCCGACGTCGACGTGCTGGGCGTGACCTTGTCCGCGGAGCAATTGAAGGTCGCCCGCCAGCGCGCCGCCGATGCCGGTGTTGCCGACCGGGTCAAGTTCGAGCTGATCGATTATCGCTCGCTCACCGGCCAGTTCGACCGGATCGTGTCGATCGGCATGTTCGAACATGTCGGCCTCGCCCATTATGAAGAATTCTTCGCCCAGTGCCGCGACCTTCTGAAGCCCGACGGGGCGATGCTGCTGCATACCATCGGCCGGCTCGGATCCTCGTCTGGCGCGCCCGACCCGTTCACCGACAAATATATTTTCCCCGGCTACCATTTGCCGTCGCTTGCCCAGGTGACCGTGGCGAGCGCGAAGACGCGCCTGATCGCCAGCGACGTCGAGATCCTGCGGCTGCATTACGCCTACACGCTGCGGCACTGGCTGGAGCGGGTGACCAAGTCGCGGCCTAGGATCGAGGCGATGTACGACGCGCGCTTCTTTCGCATGTGGGAATGTTATCTCGCCGGCGGCATCGTGATGTTCGAGAGCGGTTCCGGCTGCAATTACCAAATCCAGTATGTCCGCGACCGCAACGCGCTGCCGGTCACGCGCGATTACATGGCCGAGGCCGAGGATCGGTACCGCAAGGTGGACGCAAAAAGCGACCCGGCGGTTTCCCGCCGGGCCGCTCGTTGATCACTCGAATTCGCGCTTAGCCGGGACGGCGTTGCGCGCGCAGTCGCTGGTGATTCTGCATTCGCTCTTCGGGCGTCAGCCGGCCGTCGCGGTTCGCGTCCGCCGTGTCGAAATGGCGGAGCGCGGCGTTGGTTGCTTCCTGCAGCGTGACCCGGCTGTCGCGGTTGGCGTCGGCGAGGTCGAACATTCGTCCGCCTAGACCCCCGCCCATGCCCATGCGGTGACCGCCGCCCATCCGACGGGCATCGGGACGACCGTCGCCGTCCTTGTCGCGCGTTGCCATCCGCTGCTGGCGCTGGGCCTGGGCGGCGTCAAACTCGGCGCGGCTGATCGCTCCGTCCCGGTTGGCATCGAGCCGCTCGAACATCGCGCCGCGGTCGGCACGCTGGCCGCCGACGCCGCCATGCCTCATCATGCGCTTGCCGCCTCGCTGGCCGCGATGGGCCTTGGCGGCCTCAGCCTCGGCCTTGGTGATCGCTCCGTCGCGATTGCCGTCGAGGCGGTCGAACATCGTGCGGACATGCGCCGCGACTTCGGCGCGCGTGTGGACCGAAGTCCGGCCTTGCCACGCCTGATTATGGACCTGCGGCGCGACTGGCGCCGGCGCCGGTACTTGCGCGATGGCGGGCGCTAGTCCGATCATCGCGGCGACAATTGAGCCACCCAAAAGATACTTGTTCATTCGCTCACTCCGTCTTTGGAATCCGGCGCTTAGCTAAGCGCGCCAAGCTGTATCGTGCTTGAACGGAGCGCGGGCTGGAGATCGGCGGTTGATGGACAAAGTCGCGGCGATGGCTAGTGGGGATCGCGAACGGGGACCTTCAGCACCACATGCCTGATCCAGTGCCGACCAGCGAGTCCGGAGCGACCAACCGACCCTGGTGGGAAACCAGGCCGTTCGTCGCCCTGCTGATCCTCGTCTCGGCGGTGCCGCTCCTCTATCCGTCGACCCCGCCGCTGGTCGACCTGCTTGGACATATGGGCCGCTATCGGGTGCAGCTCGACCTCGCCGGCTCGCCCTGGCTCAAGGAGTATTACGGGTTCCATTGGACGGCGATCGGCAATCTCGGCGTCGACATCCTGGTCATTCCGTTGAGCAAGATTTTCGGGCTCGAGCTGGCGGTCAAGCTGATCGTGCTGGCCATCCCGCCGATGACGGTTGCCGGCTTCCTGTGGGTGGCGCGCGAAGTCCATGGCCGCATCCCGCCGACGGCGCTGTTCGCCTTGCCCTTTGCCTACAGCCACCCGTTCATGTTCGGCTTCGTCAATTTCGCGCTCGCGATCGCCCTTGCGTTTCTCGCCTTCGGACTGTGGTTGCGCCTCGCCCGCCTCGGCCGGCTGAAACTTCGGGCGATCCTGTTCGTGCCGATTTCGCTGATCGTATACTTCACGCACACCTTCGGCTGGGGCGTGCTCGGCCTCTTATGCTTTTCGGGTGAAGCCGTTCGCCAGCATGACAGCGGCAAGGGCTGGTTCCGCTCGGGTATCAATGCCGCGCTCCATGCGTCGGTGATGGCCCTGCCGCTGCTGTTAATGCTCGATTGGCGGAGCAACATCCACGGCGCCAGCACCGGGCACTGGTTCGATTTCTACTATAAGTGGCAATTCACGCTGGGCTCGCTGCGCGACCGCTGGCGGTGGTTCGACCGGCTGGCGATCACCATCATCGCCTTGGTGGTGCTCGAATCGGTGAGGCAGCGGCAGCTGACCTTCTCGCGCAACCTCCTGTTCTCGGCGCTCGTCCTGTTCGCCGGCTTCATCCTGCTTCCGTACCGGCTGTTCAGCTCCGCCTATGCCGACATGCGGATGATCCCCTACGCAATCGCCGTGCTGCTGTTGGCGATCCGCTTCCGCGGCGACACCCGTCGGCCCCTTGCCGACGTGATCGCGGTGCTCGGCCTGGTCTTTTTCGTCGCCCGGATTGCCGGCAACACGATCAGCCTGGGGATGGCGGCGCAGGATCAGCAGGCCAAGCTCCTGGCGCTCGACCATGTGCCGATGGGGGCGCGGGTGTTGAGCCTGGTCCTGGAAGGTTGCGGCAACGAATGGCGGTTGCCTCGCGACACGCATCTGGGGGCAATGACGATTGTCCGGCGGCAGGGCTTCTCGAACGACCAGTGGGTGACGGAAGGCCTCAATCTGCTCAGCCTGCGTTACCAGGATTCCCGGCCCTTTACATCGGACCCGTCGCAGATCGTCCGCGTCCCGAGATGCATGACCGCGAGCCGCCGGGACCTCCCGTCCGCGTTGCGCCGGATTCCACCCGGTAAGTTTGACTATCTGTGGCTAGTCGACATTCCGCCCCTGAATCCGCAGCAGATGCCGGGCATCCAGCCGGTCTGGCGAGGCAATGGTTCTACGCTTTACCGGCTTCCTCGGGCCGACTGAGGATCGCGACCAGCGACACGCCGAACGGAAGCGGGAGACGCCCGACCAGCGGCGCCTCCATTTCGAAAATGCGCTGCAATATCCCGTTGACCGGCTCGGGCGGAATGGAGTCGTCGGCGCTTTCTCGCCCGAGGAGCTTGCCCGCCAGCCGCGCCGCGGCGATCAGTGGGAACAGCAAGGTGTTGAAGTGCGATATGAGGTCGATCCGCAGGTTCGCGTTAGTCGCGACGTTTCGCAGCTGCCGCTTGGTGTAGCGCCGATGATGGTGATGCGCGGCGTCATGTGCGCTCCACATCCAGCGGTTCGCCGGAACCGTCACCAGCAGCTTGCCGCCGACCTTCAGGCGTGACCGGATGGCGGCCAGTGCCGTGGCGTCATTCTCGACATGCTCGAGCACATCGAGCAGTGCGATGAGGTCGAACGAACCGACCGGAAACATCGACAGGTCCGGTAGCGCCGCCTCGGCGACCGGCCGGCCCAGCCGCGAGCTTGCAAGCTCACGCGCGCCGGCATCGAGCTCGGTCGCCTCGAGCGCGCCGAACTCGCCGAGCATGCCAAGATTGTGACCGGTGCCGCAGCCGATCTCGAGGATACGCGCTCCCTTGGGGGGCCGGACTTGCCGCTCGATCAGCGAGCGCAATATCCGGCGCCGGGCGACGAACCACCAGTGGCGTTTGTCGAGCTCGGCCATGCGCAGATAGACCTGCGCCTCCATCAGCCCTCGCCCCCGATTTCATCGCGCACGACGTAGAGCGGCCGGCGTTTGCTCTCGACCAGGATGCGACCGACATATTCGCCAAGAACCCCGAGCGACAGCAATTGCAGCCCGCCGAGGAACAGCACCGCGACCATCATCGACGCGTAGCCGGGGACCTGGACGCCGAATGCCAAGGTGCGAACGATCACGACCAGTGCGTAGCCAAGCGCGAACAAAGCGACGACGCCGCCGAGATAGCTCCACACCCTGAGCGGCACCGTCG
>JBKJYX010000312.1:0-7781 GCA_046715575.1 Sphingomicrobium sp.
GGGTCGCGCCGACCCAACCCGCCGTCGCTGCTCCGCAACGGATGGTGGTGACGCCCGAGGCTTCGCCGACCAGCGCCGAGGCGGCGGTCGAGGAACAAGCCGTGGAAGCGCGGATCGCCGGGCTCGAGGCGCGGCTCGGCAGCGTCGAGAATGCGGCACGGCGGGCGGAGGGCTCGGCCGGGCGCACCGATGCGCTGGTGGTGGCGTTCGCGACGCGGCGGGCGATCGATCGCGGGGTCTCGCTCGGCTATCTTGAGACCTTGCTGGTCGACCGCTTCGGAGCGCGGCATCCGCGCGCGGTCGCGACGATCGTCACCGCATCGCGCTCGCCGGTGCGGCTCGACGAGCTGATCGCCGACTATGAGAAGCTCGGGACACAGCTGCGCGGCGGCGGGCCGCAGGATAGTTGGTGGTCGAATTTCCGGCGCGAGCTTGGCTCGCTGGTCGATATCCACAAGGCCGACTCCCCTTCGGCCAAGCCCAACGCGCGCTATTTGCGGGCGCTGAGCCGGCTGGAATCGGGCGATGTCGACAGCGCGCTTGCGGAAACGATGCGGCTTCCGGGGGCGTCGCGGGCTGGGGCCTGGGTGGTGAAGGCGCGGCGCTATGTCGGCGCTCACCGCGCGCTGGATGAGATTGAATCGTCCGCTCTCCTGTCAGGCAGCGGCGCCGAGCGCTGACGCGTTCTTAATTCCGTTTCGCCAAAAAGGGCTTGGCAACACGACTCGCGAATGCGAATCTTGCTTGGCAGCCGCACAGCGGGCATTCAGGTCGCGTCGGCAAGATATTGGAAACATGGCGAGAGTCCGGGGAGTTTAGGGGTCATGACGTCACACGGGAGCCGTTGGGGACTGGCCGCGGTGATGGCCGGACTGGCAACGGTCAGCGCCTCGGCCGCGATCCAGGTCACGCCGCCGCTCGCGGCGCCGCCGATCCTTCGTCCCGCGCCGCCGCCGCGGACGCCGATCTACCTCAGCAATCGCATCGATGCGCTCGGCGACCAGTTCAACGGGCGGGTCGGCATCGCGGTCCGATCGGTCAACGACGGCTGGCAGACGGGCTGGAAGGCCGACGAGCTCTATCCGCAGCAGAGTGTCAGCAAATTGTGGGTGTCGATCGCCGCTTTGGATGCCGTCGACAGGGGCCGCGTCCGATTGGACAACCGGGTGACCCTGACCCGCAGCGACTTGACCCTGTTCCACCAGCCGATCGCGGCCAAGATCCTCGGCGGCGGCACCACCATGTCGCTCAGCGAATTGATGTACCAGGCGATCACCAAGAGCGACAACACCTGCAACGACAAATTGATGCGGTCGATCGGCGGGCCGGCGGCGGTGCGGGCGATGATCGCCGACAAGGGGCTCGGCCAGATCCGCTTTTACGACGGCGAGCGCGCGCTGCAGAGCAAGATCGCCGGCCTGATCTGGTCGCAAAGCTATTCGGTCGGCAGCGGCTTTTATTCGGCTCGCAACGCGCTGCCATACTCGATGCGCAAGGCGTCGTTCGACCGCTATGTCGAGGATCCGTATGATGGCGCGAGCCCAACCGCGATCGTCAATGCCCTGGCGCGGCTGAAGCGGGGCGAGATCCTGTCGCCCGCCTCGACCGCGCGCCTGCTGTCGATCATGGGCAATACCAAGACCGGCGCCAACCGCCTGAAGGGCGGCTTGAAGTCCGGCTGGACCTTGAGCCACAAGACCGGCACCGGCCAGGTGCTGGGATCGGTCCAGGCGGGCTATAACGACATCGGCATCCTGAACGCACCCGACGGCCGCAGCTACGCGGTGGCGGTGATGATCAAGCGCACCTCGACCCCGCTCGCCACCCGGATGACGCTGATGAACAACGTCGTCCGCACGGTGATCAACCAGCACGAGATGAGCTACGGCGCCGCCTACACGCTCTGACGCGACGGCGGCGAAGCTTGCCGGCACGCCCGGCATCCAGCGCGTCCCAAGCCCGAAGCTCGAGCTGTTCATCGTCCGCAATTTCCTTAGGTCGGCCCTGTGCGGCGAGCTCATCCAGCGCATCGACGCCCAGCGGCGACCATCGGAAATCGCCGACAACATCGGCGTTGCCGCGTTTCGCACCAGCGAGACCTGCGACCTCGACTGGCATGACCCGGTCGTCGCCGAGGTGGACGGCAAGATCGCCGACCTGCTCGGACTGCCGTTGACCGTCAGCGAGCCGCTCCAGGGACAGCGCTATTCCCCGGGGCAGGAGTTCAAGCCGCACACCGACACCTTCGAGCCGGGCGGCGCCGCTTATTACGAACATTGCGCCGATACCGGGCAGCGGACCTGGACGGCGATGATCTATTTGAATGCGCCCGAAGACGGCGGCGCGACCCGGTTCAAGCTGATCGGCAAGACGGTCCAGCCGGAGGCCTGCAAGCTGCTGGCGTGGAACAACCTCCTGCCCGACGGCTCGCCCAACCCGGCGACCTTGCACCAGGGGATGAAGGTCCGGCGCGGCACCAAATATATCCTGACCAAATGGTTTCGCGAACGCAGCGCGGCCTGATCGCCGGTGCCAATTCGAAGCTATTCGACGGAATCAGACGGTAGTTGTACCGCTTCGATCGCATCGGGATCGCCACCGCCTTTGATCTTGACCGGAACGAGCATGTACCGAACCCCGTTCGCCGTGGCCGGGGGAAAGCGGCCGGCGCGAATGTTGACCTGGATCGACGGCAGCAGGAGGCGAGGGGCCGACAGACCTGCATCGCGCTGGGTTCGCATGGCGACGAACTCTTCCTCGGTGACTCCATCGCGGACATGCTTGTTGTTCTTGTGCTGTTCAAGCACCGTGGTTTCCCACTCATAATCGTCGCGCCCCGGCGCCTTGTAATCATGACACATGAACAGCCGTGTGTCCGGCGGAAGGGCAAGCAGCCTTCTTATCGAGCGGTAGAGTTTGCGGGCGTCGCCGCCGGGGAAGTCCGCTCGCGCCGTGCCGTAGTCTGGCATGAACAGCGTGTCGCCGACGAACACGGCGCCGCCGACTTTGTAGCTGACGTCCGCGAGCGTATGCCCCGGCGTGTAGAGCACCTCGATCGTCAAGCCGCCGACGCGGATAACGTCTCCATCCGCGAACAGGCCGTCGAAATCGCCGCCGTCGGGTTTGACGTCGGTCGCGTTGAACAGGGGACGGAAGATGTTCTGGACGTCCTTGATATGCTCGCCGATCCCGATCTTCGCTCCCGTCCGCGCCTTGATCAGCGGAGCCCCGCTAAGGTGATCGGCGTGCACATGGGTCTCGAGCACCCATTCAATCTGTATCTGTTCGCTCGCGGCCGCTCCTAGAACCTCCTCGACCGATTCCGTGTCCACCTCGCCCGACGCCAGATCGAAGTCGAGCACCGGGTCGATGACGACGCCGCGATGCGACGCCGGATCCCACACGAGATAAGTCACAGTCTTGGTCGGCTCGTCGAAAAAAGCGCGGATCGCGGGATTAATCATTGTGTCGCTCCGTCCACTTGACATTTTATTAGGTGTATCTAATTTAGGGTTTACTTAAATACAAGGTCACGCGCATGGATTATTGGGGAGTCGAGCGGCTGGCGCAACAATCAACCCAAGCCGCCGGCATGCTCCGGGCGCTCGCCAATCAACAGCGCTTGCTGATCCTCTGCCATCTCTCGACGGCGGACGAGATGAGCGTGTCGGCGTTGCATGGACAGATGTTGCTCAGCCAATCGGCCCTGTCCCAGCACTTGGCTCGACTGCGCGAGGAAGGCCTCGTCACGTACCGCCGCGAGGCACAAACATTGTACTACCGCGTCGCCGATGAGCGGGCCATGCGCCTGCTCAGCGTGCTCCACGAACTCTACTGTCCCGAACTCGAACCCGAGAGAAAATAATGGCCATTACGACAATCTCCCCCGCCGAGGCGCACCGGCTGATCGATGCCGGCGCCTCGCTGATCGATATCCGCCAGCCTGACGAGCATGCGCGCGAGCGGATCGCCGGCGCGCACAACGTGCCGCTCGACCAATTGTCAAAGCACAGCGCGCAGGGCGACGTGCTGATCTTCCACTGCCGCTCGGGGATGCGCACCGCGCAGGCCGCGGGCACGCTTGCCAAAGTCGCGGCCGGACGCGATTGCTACATTGTCGAGGGCGGAATCAGCGGCTGGAGCAATGCTGGGCTTCCGGTCGAGATATTGCGCGGCGCGCCGATCGAAATGCAACGCCAGGTAATGATCGCGGCTGGCAGCCTGGTGCTGCTGGGAGCGCTGATGGCGATGCTCGTCGCTCCCGGCTGGATCTGGCTTCCGCTATTCGTCGCCGCCGGCCTCATTTTTGCGGGCATCTCCGGTTTTTGCGGAATGGCCCATGTCCTGGCGATGATGCCGTGGAATAGCCGAAGCGCAGCGCGTGGCTGAGCTCCATCTGCTGGTTGCCGCGCTTGGCGGCGCGCTGGTCGGTTTCAGCCTAGCGCTGGTCGGCGGCGGCGGGTCGATCCTCGCCGTGCCAATCTTGGTCTATGCGGTCGGCATCCGCGATCCGCACCTCGCCATCGGCACCAGCGCGATCGGAGTCGCGGCCAACGCCGCGATCGGGCTGGCCGGCAAGGCGCGCGCCGGGGCGGTCAAATGGCGCTGCGGGCTGACCTTCGCCGCCGCGGGGGTCGCGGGCGCGGCGCTTGGCTCGATAGCCGGCAAGGCGTTTGACGGACAGGCGCTGCTGGCGTTGTTCGCGCTGCTGATGATTGTCGTCGGCGTGCTCATGCTGCGTCGCGGCGAGGCGCTCGGCAATGCCGATGTGACGCTCGGCCGCGACAATGTCGGAAAGCTGTTGCTGTTCGGTTTCGGCACCGGCCTGCTGTCCGGTTTCTTCGGGATCGGCGGCGGCTTCCTGATCGTCCCCGGGCTGATCGCGGCGACGGCGATGCCGATTTTCAATGCGATGGCGACCAGCCTGGTCGCAGTCACCAGCTTTGGAGTGACCACTGCGGCAAGCTATGCAATGTCGGGGCTGGTCGCCTGGGGAATCGCCGCAGCGTTCATCGGCGGCGGCCTTGCCGGGAGCCTCGCGGGGGGACGGCTCGCGGTTCGCCTCAGCGCGCAGCGCGGCGCGCTGACAAAGCTATTCGCGGCGCTGATCTTCGTGGTCGCCGCTTACATGCTTTGGCAAGCGGGTTCCGCATTGGTTGGCCGCTGAAGCGGGTCTATTTGGTCACTAAGACCTTCGGAGTTCGGCCGATCGCCTCGGCGAGCCGCGAAAGGCGCCGTTGCACGCCGTCGCTGACTAGCGCGCGTTCGCCTTCGCTGACATGCAGACTGAGCACTTCATCATCCTTGCTCAGGCTGGTGCTCTGCAACACCGATCCGACGCCTCCCGAGAGACGCTGGCCGAGGCGAATGGCGAGGCCCCAGCATTGCGCGCGGGCGATCTCGTCGGAAGTGCACAACTCCGCCAACGAGCTGTTGGGAAGCTTGTCGCGCCCGAAGCTGGACGACAGCGCCTGGGCCATCATCACCCGTCCGGGCGCATCGATTCCGACCCAATTGCCGTGGAGCGCCATCTCGACTCCGCGATCGGCGCGAAAGTCGGGTGTCGCCTGCCACGCGGCGTCGGTCAGCAGGCAAGACGCGTGGCGGATCCGGCCAAGCGCCGGCGGGTCGTCGAACGCCGAGCCGATCCAGTCGTCGAGAATGTCGCCATGCTCACCGAAGCGGCGCTCGGCGCCGCCGGCTTCGCGCGCCTCCTCGATCAGCGGATCGCGCTTGCGCTCGGCCTTGCTGAGGCTCTCGTAAAGCAGGCCTTCGCGAATGCCGAAGCTGGACAGGATGAGCTCGCTCGGCTGCAGCTCGTCGACCAAATGGGCCAGGACCATCGCCGCCACCGGTGAGGTCGCGAGGCGCGCCGGGGCGATCGATTTCCGGAACTTGGCGTCGAGTGAGCCGGTCATCGCCCGCAGCTCCTTGGCCCGCGCCGGGCGCATCGCATATTGGTGCTTTACCGGAAGCGGGTACTCGGTCGCGACCATGTCGATCCGGGCGAGCGCCCGCCACGACCCGCCGACCATGTAAAACGGTCGCCCGGCACCCGCGGCCGCGATCCCGCTCTGATTCAGGCCGGCGCGCAGGATGTCCCGCGCTTGTCGCTCGCCGGCGGCGTCGTCATCGATCCGCAGGACCCCCAGCGGCAGCGAGATCGCGGTCCTCACCACCCCGCCCCGGACATCGGCGAGCTCGAGGCTGCCGCCGCCCAGGTCGCCGACGATGCCATCGGCGCCGGGAATCGCCGAAAGCACGCCTTCGCCGGCCAGTCGCGCCTCCTCCTCGGCGGTCAGGACTTCGCAGTCGAACCCGATCGCATCGATCTTACGGACGAACTGCGCCCCGTTGCGGGCGTCGCGCGCCGCCGCGGTCGCCACCACCCGGGCGCGCCTGACCCCCATGTGGCCGATGAGCAGGTGATAGCGGCGAAGCGCGGCCAGCGCTTTCTCCTGGCTCTTGACGGACAGCTCGCCGGTATCGGCCAGCTCCGCACCGAGGCCGGCCAGGACTTTTTCGTTGAAGATCGGGGTGGGGACGCGCGGCGCGCCGGAATAGACCACCAGGCGCACCGAGTTCGAACCGATGTCGACGATCGCGATGGGCTTGCGGGAGGGCACCCTCGAGCTAGCGGCCGCGGTGGAAACGAAGCTTGGGAACCCGGCGGCCTTTTTTCAGCGCCTGGCCGCGCCCGGACAGCGACGTGTTGGTCATGAAATATTCGTGCAAATTGAACGCCTCGTTCGGCTTGGGTTGGAGCCGCTGGTAGGTCCCGTCGGGGTTCAACCGCCAGCTCTGTTCATTGTCGAGCAAATTGGCGACCATCACCTGGTCCAGCAACTGGGCATGCACGGTGGGGTTGTCGATCGGCAGCATATATTCGATTCGCCTGTCGAAGTTGCGCGGCATCCAGTCCGCCGAGCTGATGTACACGCGCGCGCCGGGATTGGGCAGCTCCTGGCCGTTGGCGAAGCACCACATCCGCGTATGTTCGAGGAACCGGCCGACGATCGACTTCACATGAATATTCTCGGACAGGCCGGGAACGCCCGGGCGCAGGCAACAAATTCCGCGCAGCACGAGATCGATCGGAACGCCCGCGCCGCTGGCCTCGTAAAGCTTGTCGATGATCGCCGTGTCGACCAGCGAGTTCATCTTCGCCCAGATGCCGCTCGGCTTGCCCGACCGCGCATTGCCCATTTCGACGTCGATCAGCCGCAATAGCTCGTTGCGCATCTGGTGGGGCGAGAGGATGAGATGCTTGAGATTGCGCGGCTCGAGATAGCCGGTGATGTAGTTGAACAGCTTGGCGACGTCGCGGCCGACCGTCTGGTCGGCGGTGAAATAGCTGACGTCGGTGTAAATCCTCGCCGTGACCGGGTGATAATTGCCGGTGCCGAAGTGACAATAAGTGCGGTAGCCCTTGTCCTCGCGCCGGACGACCATCGACACCTTGGCGTGGGTCTTCCAGTCGATGAAGCCGTACACCACCTGGACCCCGGCGCGCTCGAGCGCGCTCGCCCACAGCAAGTTCTGCTCCTCGTCGAAGCGCGCCTTCAATTCGACCACGGCGGTCACCGACTTGCCCGATTCCGCGGCATCGATCAGGGCGCGGATGATCGTCGACTGCTTGCCGGCCCGGTACAGCGTCTGCTTGATCGCCACGACGTCGGGGTCGGCCGCGGCCTGCTGCACGAACTCGACCACGACCTCGAAGCTTTCGTACGGGTGGTGGACGAGGATTTCCTTGTCGCGGATCGCCGCGAAACAATCGC
>JBKJYX010000313.1:0-6769 GCA_046715575.1 Sphingomicrobium sp.
GGCGCGGACGGCGTCAGTTCGGGCGACGCGATGGGCATCGTCGAGCAGATGGCCTCCAAATATCCCGGAGTCGCGGTCGCCTGGTCGGGCCAGTCCTATCAGGAGCGTCAGTCGTCGGGACAGGCGCCGCTGCTTTACGCGGTGTCGCTGATCGTCATCTTCCTGTGCCTCGCCGCGCTGTACGAAAGCTGGTCGATCCCGGTCGCGGTGCTGCTAGTCATCCCGCTGGGCTTGGTCGGCGCGATTTTCGCGGTGACTCTGCGGGGGCTGGAAAACGACGTTTATCTGCAGATCGGGCTGCTGACGACCATGGGACTGGCCGCCAAGAACGCGATCCTGATGAACGAGTTCGCGGAGCGGTTGGAGAAGCAGGGCATGCGGGTGATCGACGCCGCAATGGAAGCCGCGCAAATTCGTATTCGCCCGATCCTGATGACCAGCTTCTCGTTCATTTTCGGCGTGCTTCCGCTGGCACTCTCAACCGGTGCCGGCGCCAACAGCCGGATCGCAATCGGCACGTCGGTGATCGGCGGCATGCTGACCGCGACCCTGCTGGCGATTTTCTACATTCCTCTGTTCTTCGTCCTTGTGAGGCGCGGGGTGCGCGACGGGATGGTGATCATCCGCGAGCGACTTCGCGGCAATCGACCGAACAGCGAACCGGCATGAGGCGGGCCGCATTTCTCGCCGTGGCCTCGCTCGCCGCCTGCTCGATGGAGCCGCCGCTGCCACCGACGCAGCTGCCGGTCCCGCCATCGTGGCCGACCGGCGACCCCTATCTGCTTCAGAGTGAAGCGCCGCTCCCCGCGGTCACCTACCGCGACATTTTCCGCGATCCTCGGCTGCAGGCGCTCATCGTCCAGGCGCTCGCCAACAACCGCGACCTGCGGCTTGCCGCGGCCAATATCGCCGCGGCACGGGCGCAAGTCCGGATTACGCGCGCCAACCAGCTCCCACAGCTGGATGCCGCCGGCAGGGCGACCGTCACCGGCGACGCGGACAATTACTCGGTTGGCCTGTCGATCCCGTCGTTCGAAATCGACCTTTTCGGCCGATTTAGGTCCCTCACCCGCGCGGACCAGCAGCGGCTGTTCGCGACCGAAGCGGGGGCCCGCGCGGTCCGGCTCGCACTGGTCCGCGACATCGCCGACGCCTGGCTCGCTTATGCGGCGGATTCGAGCCTGCTCAACATCGCCGCTGATACCGCCGCGAGCGCCCAGAAAAGCGTCAGCCTGACCAAGGCTCGGCTCGACGGCGGGATCGCGCCGAAAACCGACCTGCTCCAGGCGCAACAGGTGCTCCAGACCGCGCTCCAGGATCTCGCCCAGCAGCGCTCGGCGCGAGCCCAGGACGTCAATTTGCTGCAGTTGCTGGTCGGTGCGCCGATCGCTCCCGCCAATTTGCCGGCCTCGATCGAGCAGGCCGCGGCGAGCATCGCGCCGTTGCCGGCGGGCCTTGATTCCCGGGTGCTGCTACGGCGCCCGGACGTGGTCCAGGCCGAATTTGAGCTGCGCGCCGCCAATGCCGAAATCGGCGCTGCCCGCGCAGCCTTGTTTCCTACCATCTCGCTGACCGGGCTGCTCGGGCTTGCCAGCAGCACGCTGACGGGGCTGTTCAGCGGCGGGGCGTTCGCCTGGTCGGCCGGCGCCGATGCCAGCTATTCGATTTTTCGCGCCGGCGCCGGGAAGGCCCGTGTCGCGCGGACCGAAGCGCAGCGCAATGCGGCGCTGGCGAGCTACGAAAAAGCCATTCAGACCGCCTTCCGCGAAGTCGCCGACGCACTGGCCGACCGCGGCACGATGAGTGAGCAATTGCGCGCGGCCGGCGCCAACGTCGCCGCCGCGGCCGAAACGCTGCGGCTGGTAAACGCGCGTTATCGCGGCGGCATCGATCCCTATCTCACCACGCTCGACGCCCAGCGCTCGCTGTATTCGGCGCAGCGGAACCAGGTCGCGGTGACTTTCGCCGAGGCAAGCAATGCCGTCGCTCTCTATCGGGCGCTTGGCGCGGATAGCTTCATTGCCCAAGGGCGGTTCCCGTGAGCCGTATTGAACCGACTGGACGCTTCGGCTAAGGGCAGCGCCTTCCGACATCGGAAAAAGCCGCGGGAGGCGATCTTCGGACCGCCGCATGGACCGCTAAACTTGCGACACGGGGCGAAGCGATTTTTCGCGGCTGCCCCCATTAAGAGAGTGACATGGCAAAGAAAATTACCGGATATATTAAGCTGCAGGTGCCTGCAGGCATCGCCAATCCGTCGCCGCCGATCGGCCCGGCGCTCGGTCAGCGCGGCGTCAACATCATGGAATTCTGCAAGGCGTTCAACGCCGCCACGCAGGAGCTCGAAAAGGGCATGCCGATCCCAACGGTGATCACCGTCTATGCGGACCGCAGCTTCTCCTTCACCACCAAGACGCCGCCGGCGAGCTTCCTGCTCAAGAAGGCGGCGAGGTTGAAGTCGGGCTCGGCCGAGCCGGGCAAGGTTAGCGCGGGCACCATCCGCCGCTCACAGCTTGCCCAGATCGCCGAGCAGAAGATGAAGGATCTGAACGCCAACGACATCGACGCCGCGACGCGGATCATCGAAGGCAGCGCCCGCGCGATGGGCCTCCAGGTTGTGGAGGGCTAAGGACATGGCAAAGCTCACCAAGAGGCAAAAGGCGCTGACCGAAATCGATCGTAATCGCTTCTATCCGGTCGATGAGGCGCTCGGCATCGTCAAGGCCAACGCCACCACCAAGTTCGACGAGACGGTCGAAATCGCCCTGAACCTGGGTGTCGATCCGCGCCACGCCGACCAGATGGTCCGCGGCGTCGTATCGCTGCCCAAGGGCACCGGCAAGGATGTCCGCGTCGCGGTGTTCGCGCGCGGCGACAAGGCCGAGGAAGCCAAGAAGGCCGGCGCCGAGGTCGTTGGCGCCGAGGATCTGATGGAGCAGATCCAGGGCGGCAAGATCGACTTCGAGCGCGTCATCGCCACACCCGACATGATGGGCGTCGTTGGCCGGCTGGGCAAAGTGCTCGGCCCCAAGGGCCTGATGCCCAACCCCAAGCTCGGCACGGTCACGCCCAACGTCGCCGAGGCGGTCAAGGCGGCCAAGTCCGGCCAGGTCGAGTTCCGCACTGAGAAAGCGGGAATCATCCACGGCCGCATCGGCAAGGCGAGCTTTGCCGAGGCCGACCTCAAGGCCAATTTCGACGCGTTCATGGACGCCATCATCAAGGCCCGGCCGAGCGGCGCCAAAGGCAAGTTCGTCAAGAAGATTGCCGTCAGCTCGTCGATGGGCCCGGGGGTCAAGATCGACGTCGCCGAGGTGGTCGAGAGCTGATCGCTCCTCCTCTCACCGCCGGATTTATAAGGTTGGTGGGGGGAAGCTTTCCTGGCCCTTCTGGACGAGCGCGGCATAACTTTGCGCAAGCTCGAGGTGAGCGCGGCGCGCTGCCTCGGTGGCAGCGGCCTTGGCGGCCGCGCGTTCGATGCGCTCGCGTGTCCGAAAATACTTGATGGATTGCCGGTCCACGATCGTCTTCCTCACCCAACGCGCCTGTGCCCACAGGCTGCGGCTTTGCGGATGCCTGTCATTTTTTAGAGCACCATTGAGGGGCATCGAAACAACATACGTGAATCGGCCCATCGGCGGTCGCTTCTCGCCTGCCGAACCCTGGTCACTTTGCTATTTTGGCCCATCCGGGCTAAGTTCTCCCCGCTACTAGTCGCAAATTGACGGTCATTGGCGCTTTGCGGCTCCTCTTTCCTTCTCTCTCGCCTCTCCTAGCATTGGGCGGCCGATCGTCGGACCGCCCTTCAGAAGGAATGTCATAATGATCAGCGGAACCGTAAAGTTTTTCAATGCCGACAAAGGCTTCGGCTTCATCCAGCCCGACGACGGAAGCAGCGACGCTTACGTCCACATCAGCGCCGTCGAGGCGGCTGGAATGCGCACCTTGGACCGCGAACAGCGCGTCAGCTACGAGCTCCAGCAGGACAACCGCGGCCGCAACAGCGCCGTCAATCTACAGGCCGAGTAACCGGCTAAGAGCTTCCCTCGATCCGTCGGGGGAAGCTTTTTTCGGGCGCTGCTCGAGAGCGCTGCAAGGTCCCGGTTTTCGTCTCTGGATTAGGTCGCCACAGGCTTCTGTGGTAGGGCCGATCATCAAGCGCGAACCTGCTTTCGTAAGCATCGCCTGACTGAGAGACTAGCCGCGCTCCCGCTTACTTGCAGGAGACAAAAACGTGGACCTCTACCCTACCTTACTCCGTGTCCGATCGGGCTCGGCGGGTACATCGCGATGAGCCGCGTGATCAACCTGTCCATGGCCGAAGCGGACGTGCGCGAGCAATGCCGCAAGAGCGCGATCGGTGTTTCCTCGCTGGAAGTGCTGCAATCGGGCGGCGTTCGCCTGGTCACCTCGAGCGTCGATGGCGCCGAAAAGATCCGCAAGAAATTGAAATCGAAAATCGTTCGGGGCGACGTTCAGCGGACGCCGGCCGCGCCCAGGACATGGCCCTGGTAGGCGCCGTTTCGTTGGCTCAGGATTTGGACGACGAGACCGTGCAACTGCGCCGTAGCTGGCATGAGTGGGAGGTTGACGGCCGCGACCGGCGGGTGGTGCTGGTCGTCGAGACCGGTCTTGAAATGCGGCCCGGCCATGAAGGCTTCGACGCCGCTGCGCTCGACAAGTTAATCTCCGACGTGACCGCCGAAATGAGAGCCAGCCCGAGTCCGATCGACCAGGTTCGAATCGTGCCCCAACTGGACTAATTGAAGATGTGTTTTAGAACGACCAGCACTCAACCCGAATCGGAGTCCAAACCGACATGACGACCCATGCGCAATTCTATTTGACCCGCGCGGCTGTCGCGCGCGAGCTCGCGGATGGCTGTAAGCTGGACAACGTTCGGGAGAGCCATCTTCGCGCTGCCGAAGCGTGGGACGGGTTCGCCGCGCGCGCGATGAAGGCGGATTTGATGCGCGCCGAGGAATTGAAGAGAAAATCGGCCGAAGCCGACGCGAATCACTTAGAAGTTTCAACGCTGGAGCCCGAAGAATCGCAGCCGAAACGAGATTCCGGAATGGTCCAGAAATCGCGTGGTCTGGGCGTATTCTAGGCCCATTCTGAACCGAAATCCCATCTGACCCGCACAAATCGAAGGAAATAAAGCAACTCCAGCCGCCTGGTTTGTAGCTGATCTTTTGTTTTATTATCTCAAACCATCTTTTATTGTGTCAATCCAATCCGAACAATGTTAAGATAGCGGCATCGCTGGACGGAGATCCCGGGCTTCAGCGGCTGAGAGTTCGAACAAGCTCCCGCCCTAAGTCTGCGGGACGAACCCAGTGTCCAACAATCCACTCGAACTGCTGCTAGACAATCTCGAACTGCGCTCCCCCCTGCCCGAGAGCGATCGCCAGGCGATCCTCGCGCTTCCCTATTCGATGAAATCCCTTGCTCCAGGCAGCTACGCGGTCCGCGAGGGCGAGCCGCCGACCGGCTGCGGAGTACTGGTTTCAGGATTCGCCTATCGCCAGAAACTCACCGGCGATGGCGGCCGGCAGATCCTGTCGATCCACATTCCCGGCGAGGCACTCGACTTCCAGAACATCTTCCTCAACGTCGCCGATCACAGCGTGCAGATGCTGACCCGCGGGCACCTCGCGATCATCCCGCGCGCTGATATCCAGAGGATCGCCCGCTCCAGCGCGGCCATCGGCCACGCGATCCTGGTCAGCATCCTGGTCGACGCGTCGATCTTCCGGGAATGGATTTTGAACGTCGGCCGCCGCGACGCCAAGAGCCGGCTGGCGCACGTACTGTGCGAGCTGGCGGTCCGGTTGGACGCCCACGGCCTCGCCGATGACATGGGCTATCACTTGCCGATGACCCAGGCCGAGCTGGCCGATTCACTGGGCCTGACCCCGGTTCACTTGAACCGCGTCATCCGCAGCCTCGAAGTCGATGGCCTGCTCAATCGAAGCAAGCGGGACATCAGCTTCCCCGATTGGGAACGGATGCGCGATCTCGCCGACTTCAACGACCGCTATCTCCATCTCGCCGTGCAGAAATCCAGCGAGCAGATCGCGGCCCGGGCTTAAGGCCCGAACCTAGCCCTGGTGAACTGGGCACCGGCCGCCAAACTCGTCGTGCATGCTTGATTGACCATCGAAAATCGCTATAGGCCCGCCTTCGCATGCGGAGCGATCCGCACGCGAACCGTCCGAGACCGTTGCCGCTCCCGCCTTGGCGAGGGCTTAATCTGCAACCTAGACGGGGACAGAATCACCGGAGCGCCTTCTCCTGAAGAAAGGCCGTTCCGTTGTGCGTTGCTTGAGCAGCGCCGCCGATCCATCCCCACGGACAATCTTGGCTCTTCGCGGGTAACCGTGTTGAGCTTTTGTTGAACCTCGATCGGAGTCCGCTTCGGTCGAAAGATTGGAGTTGGCATGGATCGTTCGCAAAAAGCGGATGTGGTCGAAGAGCTGAAGCGCGTCTTGTCGGAGACCAGCGTGGTGGTCGTCACCCGCAACCTGGGCCTGACCGTCGCTCAGTCCACGGACTTGCGGCTCAAGATGCGCGACGCCGGCGCCCAGTTCAAAGTGACCAAGAACCGGCTGGCGCTGATCGCTCTGGAAGGTTCGCGCTACCAGCCGATCGGCGAGCTGCTGAAGGGACCGACCGCGCTGGCGACCTCGACCGATCCGGTCGCGGCCGCCAAGATTGCCGTCGATTTCGCCAAGACGACCGACAAGTTCGAGATCGTCGGCGGCGC
>JBKJYX010000314.1:0-9278 GCA_046715575.1 Sphingomicrobium sp.
CGGAAAGTGTAGGCTTCCGGACAACCGAGATATTTCCGGTCGCCGCGAGCCAGCTCTTTCTGGCGAGTATAATCGACCCCGATCAGGAAGTGACCGCGGCTGAATTCCTTGCCGTAGATCGCGCTGAGGCGATAATGCTCGCCGCCGCCTTGCTGCGGAACAGAGACGTTGGCGTCGATCTGAAGGCCGTCCGTTTCTTTCTTGGTGATCAGATTGACCACGCCGGCAACCGCGTCCGATCCGTAGATCGACGAGGCGCCCGTCTTCAGGACGTCGACCCGGCTGATGATCGACTGCGGCAGCACGTTGAGGTCGAAGGCCGCCACGGCGCCGCGCGTGCCGGCAGGGCCTGCACGGCGACCATTGAGAAGGACCAGGGTCCGGTTCGGGCCAAGTCCGCGAAGGTCGATGGTCTGAGTGCCCTGACCGCCCTGAGTCACGAAGTTGGACGATATGGCGGCGGTGATCTGCGTGGAGCCGGCGGCGATCGGCGACGACTGCAGCATTTCGGCCGTGTCGAACTTTCCTTCTCTCTTGGCGACTTCCGGATCGATCAGTGTCACCGGATCCGGGCTGGTGAACTCCGGCCGCCCGCGAATGCGCGTGCCGGTGACGACAATGGTCGAAGCATCCGACTCCGTGGTCGCGCCCTCGGGGACATTTTCACCCTGCACATTCTGAACCGTGTCGGCGGTGGCGGGGGCGTTCGGGTCCTGCGCCGCATCTTGAGCGAGCGCTGGAGTAGCGAAGACCAAGGCGCCGGCCGAAACGCCGAGCATTAGCGCCGACCGTGAGAGTGCGTTAACCCGATTGCGCACAGTCATTCAAAATCTCCCCAGATTGTTCATGCCGACAAATACAGCCGCAGGCACGTGCCGACGTGTCCGGACACTTCCATTGGCCACGAAGGCTGTCAACACACTGAGGAATTAGCCCCTCACCTGTTGCTGTTGCGACACAGTCGAGCGCCCCTGAAAATGCGGCCTGGAGATCGAGGGTAAAGGCCTTTCGCATCGACGTTGGCGAGCGGTTCCGGTCCTTCGGCAATGTCGACGATATATTCGACGTCAAGCCGCCCTAAGCATTGGGTGGCGTGCCAACGCATCCCGCCCTTTCATTTGCAAGTCCGGGCGTCCTATGACCGGCGCATGGTGCGACGGGCAGGTCCAGAGTGATGAGTGAGCTGTCTGGGGGGACGGGCTGGATTGCCGTCGCGCTTGCGTCGCTATGGATCGTGGTTGCGGTCGCAGTATCGATCGCCGCTGCACGCCGCGTCCGCCGTGCCAGCGCGGTGCTGGTCTCCGCGCGGTCGATGGCGAGCCTGCTTGGCGTCGCGCCGGCGAGGCCGTTGCTGGTGCACCCGGACGGCCGCATCGAGATCGACCCGCGCCTGCTGCGTGAACTTGGCCTGGATCAGGCGCCGGCCAGGCTGGCGGACCTCGCCGGCGACAATGTCGGCATCGAGCAGGAGGATCTCGACGTGCTGGTTGGCGACATCCAGGCTGCCGCACTGGCGGGCGGGAAAGTCGAGCTCAAGGTCCGTTCCGCCGGATCGCGCCGGGTGTTCGACCTCCGCGGCGGCCCGGCTCCGGCACCGAGACCGCCGGGCACCTTACTGTTGTGGCTGTTCGACACCAGCGCCAGCGAAGAGGAAAGATCCAAGCTCTCCTCGCGGTTGCGCCAGACCGAAGGAGCGCTCGACAGCCTCACGCACCTGATCGAATCGGCGCCGTTTCCGATGTGGTTCCGCGGTCCAGATCTCAAGCTTGGGCTGGTCAACAGCGCGTTCGTCGAAGCGGTGGAGGCGCGCGACGCCGAGGATGTGATCGCGCGGGGGATCGAGCTCATCGACGAACCGGGCGATAATGGCGCGGAGGCCGCGGCGCGACACGCGGTTGAAGCCGGCAAGATTCAGTCGCGTAACCAGGCCGCGATCATCCGCGGCGAACGACGCATGCTGCGGATCGTTAATGTGCCGCTGCAAACCGGGGCGGTCGCCGGCTTCGCAATCGACATCCAGGATCTCGAAGACGCTCGCTATGAACTTGCCCGTCACATTCAATCGCAACGCGAGCTGTCTGACCGGATGACTGCCGGTGCGGCCCAGTTTGACGCCGACCGATCGCTGAATTTCTACAACCAGCCGTTCGCGGTGATGGGGCAGCTCGACCCCGACTGGCTGTCCGAGCGCCCGGAATTCGATCGCGTGCTCGAACGCATGCGCGAAAATCACCGGCTTCCCGAGACTCGTGATTTTCCCGCCTGGAAAGATGAACGGCGGGCCTGGTTCAGCAGTGCTGACGAAGTCGTCGAGGAAGAGTGGATGCTGGCCAATGGCGACCATCTGCGGGTGGTTGCTCAGGCCCTTCCCGACGGCGGACTGCGCCTGTTCCTTGAGGATCGCACCGAGCAGGTACGCCTGGCGTCCGCGCGCGACACGCTGCTGCGAGTTCGCGCGGCAACGTTCGACAATTTGTTCGAGGCGATCAGCGTGTTCGCCAGCGATGGCCGGCTGTACCTCTGGAACCGCCGCTTTTGCCAGGTGTGGGACCTCGATGAGGACTGGCTCGGCGAGCACCCGCGGGTCGACGAGCTGGTTCCGGCGATGGCCCGCAAGCTGGTCAACCCGACCGCCGCGGCGCACATTCGGGAGCAAGTGCGCCAGACCACCAGCAAGCGCGAGTCTGCCGGCGGGCGAATTTCGATGACCGACGGCCGCCATTTCGAGTTCGCGGCGGTGCCGCTACCGGACGGCAACGCATTGTTCACGATGGTCGACGTGACCGACTCGACGCGGATAGAGGCTGCGCTTCGCGAGCGCGCGACCGCGCTCGAGGCCGCCGATCGCGTGAAGACCGATTTCGTCGCCAACATGAGCTACGAACTGCGGACGCCGTTGACCTCGATCGGGGGCTTCGCGGAAATGCTCGCGGCGGGATATGCGGGCAAGCTGTCGCCGAAGGCGGAAGATTATGTCGGTGCGATCGGAGAGTCGGTCGGTCGACTGGCGAAGCTGGTCGATGATGTGCTCGACCTGACCACCGGCGATGCTGGCGGCGTCAGCCTCGAGCACGAGCGAGTCGATATGGCGGGGCTGTGCCGGGCGGCGGTTGAAACCGCTCTACCGCGCGCGGCGGAAAAATCGCAGACGCTGACCAGCGACATTTCTGAATCGACGGGCATCGTTACGGGTGATGCTCGGCGCCTGCGCGAGTCGATCGAGCATGTGCTCCACAATGCGGTCGCCTACACCGACCGCAAGGGTCGTATTGCGCTGAAAGCGGACGGAGATGCGGAGCGTGTCGTGATCAAGATCAGCGACAATGGCTCGGGCATCGCCGCAAAGGATTTACCGCGCGTTTTCAACCGCTTCGATCGCGTAGAGGAAGCCGGCGTTCGCGGCGAGGCGGCGCTTGGCCTTGGCCTTCCGCTGACCCGTCAGTTCATCGAGGCCCATGGCGGCACGGTCGAGCTTGCGTCCAAAAAGTCGAAGGGGACCACGGTCACGCTGACGGTGCCGCGCGGCGCGCCATGATTTTTGCCACAGACGGGGACACCGCCGCAGCCGGTGCGCAGCTCGCCGTTCATGCGCGGCGCGGGGACATCATTGCGATCTCCGGCCCGCTCGGCGTTGGCAAGACGACGCTGGTTCGTGGCTATTTGGCCGCGCTCGGTTATCAGGATGAAGTGCCGAGCCCGAGCTTCGCGATTGTCCAGCCGTACGAATCGCTCGATCCGCCGGCCTGGCATGTCGACCTCTATCGCCTCGAAAACATGTCGGAAATTGCTGAACTCGGTCTCGACGCCGCCGAGGAGGCGGTGCTGCTGGTCGAATGGCCCGAGCGCGCCGGTGAAAAAGCATGGCCGCAGGCGCTCCGTTTGTCGCTGGACTTCGCGGAAGCCGGCGCACGGCGCTTGACAGCCCAAGTCCCCCCGGCATGGGAAGGGCGATGGCCACCACAATGATTCCGCCCGACCATGCGCCGCGGTTCCTCGCTGCATGCGGCTGGGCCGGCGCGAGAATCGAGCCGCTGGCCGGTGACGCGTCCTTTCGCCGCTATTTCCGGGTGATCGGCGAGGGCCGTTCCGCGGTGCTGATGGATGCGCCGCCGCCGCACGAGGATCCCCGGCCGTTCGCCGCGGTCGCCGAATGGCTGGCGTCGCTGGGGTTGAGCGCCCCCGAAATCTTTGCCCGCGATTTCGAAAAAGGCCTGATGCTGCTCGCCGATTTTGGCGACGAGCGGTTGCGCGAAACCCTGGACGCGGAGCCCCTGCGCGAGCGTGAGCTTTATGAGCTGGCGACCGATGTCCTCATCCATCTCCACCGGTACCCGCCGATGCCGGGCCTGCTGGCGCATGGGCTCGAGACCTGGCTCGAGGAGCTGATGCTGTTTCCCGACTGGTATTGCACGGCGCTTGGCCTGACCGTGGATGTCGAAGCCTATCGCGCGGCCTGGATCGAAGCGCTGGCGCCGGTCGCTTCGGATGGCCTGGGACCGGTCACCATCCTGCGCGACTATCACGCGGAAAATGTCATGCTGATCGGTGGGCGGGACGGTATCGCCCACCTGGGGTTGCTCGACTTCCAGGACGCGCGGGCGGGGCATCCTGCTTATGATTTGGCCTCGGTGCTCGAGGACGCGCGGCGGGACGTGCCGGAAGCGATCGAGCGCGGCATGATGGACCGCTACCGGGCTGCGACCGGTCAGGGAGAAGACTTCGAACGCGCCTATTGGGCACTCGCGGCGCAGCGCAACACCCGTATCCTCGGCGTTTTCACGCGTCTGTGGAAGCGCGACCGCAAGCCGCAGTACACGACATTCCAGCCGAGGATGTGGGGACTCCTGGAACGGGACCTGGACTACCCCGAGCTTGCACCCGTGCGTCATTGGTTTGACGCCAATATTGCGCCAGAGGATCGCGCCGCGCCTTGGGCTGATCTGGAATGAGCGCCGCCCGCCGCGCCCTGCGCCTGCGTGAAGAAGTCGCGGCCGAGGTTCCCGCCACGGCGATGGTGATGGCCGCGGGCCTCGGCAAGCGCATGCGCCCGCTGACCGCGACCAAGCCCAAACCCTTGATCGAGGTCGCGGGAAAGCCGCTGCTCGACCATGTCTTCGACCGACTTCGCGCCGCGGGGGTCAAAAAGGTCGTGATCAACGTCCATTATCTCGCCGACACGCTCGAGGCGCATCTCGCCAGCGCGGCGGACGGCCTCGACGTGACGATCTCCGACGAGCGCGACCTGCTGCTGGAGACCGGCGGCGGGATGGTGCGCGCGCAGTCGATGATCGGCAGCGACCCGTTTCTCGCAATCAATAGCGACAATCTGTGGGTTGACGGCCCGGCCGACACTTTGAAGCTGTTGGCGTCGCACTGGCACGGCGGCAAGATGGACGCGTTGCTGCTCCTGGTTCCGCAGGCGCGCGCCAAGAATCACAAGGGCCTTGGCGATTTCCACATGGACCGCGCCGGCCAGCTGCGTCGCCGGGGCCGCTCCCGCGTCGCTCCATTTGTTTATACCGGCGTGCAGATCATCTCGAAGGCGCTGCTCCAGGATGCGCCGGAAGGAGCGTTTTCGACCAACCTGTTGTGGGATCGGGCGATCGCCGCGGGACGCTGCTACGGCGCGGTCCACCAAGGGCTGTGGTTCGACGTCGGCAACCCGGAATCGATCCGGGCGACCGAACAGGTGCTGGCCAATGTCTGATGCGGCCCCGCGCCCCAAGGGGCCGGCGGTCTTCACCATCCCGGCCCACCGCTCCTTCGCCGATTCCCTTGTTGCGGGGCTGAGGAGGCAATTCGGCGACGGCCCGCTCGATGTTGCCCGCGGTTGCATTCTCCTGCCCAACAACCGCGCCGTGCGCACGGTCACCGAGGCCTTCGTTCGCGCCAGCGGCTCGGGACTGGTTTTGCCGCGCCTGGTGCCAATCGGTGACCCTGAACTGGAGGACCGGATCGGCGCCGCGCTCGACCTCGCCGACGCGTCCGACCCAATCCCCCCGGCGGTCGATCCGCTGGCCCGATTGTTGACGCTTGCGGGATTGGTCGCGGGCGATGGGGCCAGCACTGCGGAGGCTATGCGCTTGGCGGCCGACCTGGCGCGGACCTTGGATGCCCTTCTGATAGAGGAAATTGCTCCGGCCAGGCTTGCCGAAGCGGCTGCCGACGCGCCTGAGCTCGCGCGGCACTGGCAGCTATCACTCGACCGGCTGCGCACGATCCTCGATCGCTGGCCGGCGATCCTCGACGCATCCAAGCGGATCGATCTCGCCGAGCGGCGCAACCGGTTGTTGCGGGCAATGGCGGATCGTTGGGAACGCTCACCACCGGGAGGTTTCACCGTCGCGGCGGGGATCACCACGGCCGCGCCGGCAGTCGCCGCGCTCCTCCGGCGGGTAGCCGACATGCCCGTTGGCATGGTCGTGCTGCCGGGCTTGAGCCTCACCTCGGTGATGCCGGACGAAGAGTGGGAAGCGCTCGGACCCGACGACGAGCGCCGGGGCGAAGAGAGCCATCCCCAGTTCCATCTGAAGCTGCTGCTCAACCGCATGGGCATTGCCCGCGGCGAGGTGCGGTTGTGGCGTTCGTCGGGCCGCTCGGCGGCGCGGGCGATCCGCGGGCGGGCCGTCGCCAACGCGATGACCGCCGCCGATTTCAGCGACAAATGGAACGGCCTCAAGCCGGCGGAGCGGCGGCTGACCGGCATTCGCGCGGCTGAGTTTCCCGATCCGGCGGCGGAAGCCCAGGCGATCTCCCTTGCGTTGCGCGAGGCGGTCGAGACGCCGGGGCGCACAGCGGCGCTCGTGACGCCCGACCGAATGCTCGCCGCGCGCGTTTCGGCCCTGCTCGCGCGCTGGGGGATTGAGGCCGACGACAGCGCCGGGCGTCCCTTGTCGCAGACCGCGGCGGGCACCTTGCTGCTGGGCATCGCCGCGGCGGCGGCAGAGGATTTGGCGCCGGTGCCGCTGCTGGCGTTGCTCAAGCATCCGCTGGTCGGCGGCGAGGGGGATGAGCGGCTGGCGTGGCTCGAAGCCGTGCGTGCGCTCGACCTCGCCCTGCGCGGGCCGCGTCCGGCGCCGGGACTGCACGGCCTCGACACATATTTCGTGGGAAATGGTGCCTGGCAGCAGGTTCGCGCCGCGGTCGCGCCGCTGGACACGATGCTGCGCTCGCCGCTCCCGTTGCACCAGTTCGCGGAGCGACTGACGTGGGCCGCGGACAGGCTTGCCGGCAATGCGGCGTGGCGTGGCCAGGATGGACGCATGACGGCCGATCTGGTCGCCGAACTGCAGGCGTTACCCGAGGCAGCTGCGCTGCGCATCGCTGCGGAGGACAGTGTGCCGTTGCTGCGGCAATTGCTGGATGAGCGTCGAGTGCGGCCGCCCTATGGCGGTCATCCGCGCATTTTCATCTGGGGCCTGCTCGAGGCGCGGCTGCAACAAGCCGATTTGATGGTGCTCGGCGGTCTCAACGAAGGTGTGTGGCCGGCGCTTGCCGCGCCCGATCCGTGGCTGGCGCCGAAGATTCGGGCCAACCTCAAAATGCCGGGGCTCGAGTTTCGCACCGGCCTCGCGGCGCACGATTTCGCGAGCGCACTGGGAGCGCCCAATGTCTTGATTACCCGCGCCCGGCGCGACAGCCGCTCCCCGACCATCGCCTCGCGCTTCTGGTTGCGCTTGCGCGCAATGACCGGCGGCTTGGCGCGCGACACCAGGCTCGAACGGCTCGCGGCAACGCTCGACGATCCGGGTGGGCATGAGCCCGCGAGCCGGCCGCGCCCGTCGCCGCCGAAAGACCTTCGCCCGCGCCGGATCTCGGTTACCGCGGTCGACCGGCTCAAGGCCGATCCGTTCGCTTTCTACGCCCAGGCAATGCTCGGCCTGCGTCGGCTAGACCCGGTCGATGTCGACCACAGCGCGGCGTGGAAAGGAACGGCGGTGCACGAGGTGCTCGAGCATTGGCTGGCGGAGGACGATTGCGACCCGGCGAGCCTGCTGCCGCGGGCCCGGGCATTGCTGGAGGGCGAGACGATCCACCCGATGCTGCGAGCCTTGTGGCAACCGCGGCTGATCGAGGCGATCCGCTGGATCGAACAACAGGAGCTCACCAACCGCGACGAGGGCCGCCGTCCGCTGAAGGCGGAGATTTGGGGCGAGACGACAATTGAGGAGGTGACGGTGCATGGCAAGGCGGACCGAATCGACCGGCTCGCCGGCGGGGGTTTAGCCCTCCTCGATTACAAGACCGGCAAGGCGCCGGCGCAGAAAGCGGTCGATGCCGGGTTCGCGCTGCAGCTTGGGTTGCTCGGGCTGATCGCGAAAGCCGGGGGATTCGAAGGGGTTAGCGGAGAGCCCCAAGCGCACGAATATTGGTCGCTGACCAAATATGGCGACAGCTTTGGCAAAAAAGTGTGTCCTGACAAGACCTTAGGGGCGGCAGAGTTCCTCGCTCACGCGGAGGGTCATTTCATTGGCGCGGCGGCTAAGTGGCTGACGGGGGAGGAGCCGTTCATCGCCAAGCTCAATCCGGCCTACGCGCCCTATGGCGATTACGACCAGCTGATGCGGCTGGAGGAATGGTACGGCCGCGAATGAGCTTATTTGCGCGGCTTCTTGACCTTCGACGCGTAGAGCAAAGCCGCGACGATCGCCGCCGAGCCGATGCCGACCGCTACCCCGGCCTTGACCAGTTTCGTCCGCCGCGCGTCGCTGGCCTCGTCATCCTTGTCGTCGTCGCTCATCCGCTGCTTTCTATGGCCTCGCCCGCCGCTTGGGAAGCGGGTCGCTGATGCGTTACCGGTTGAAACCCTTCCCCGAGCTCCAGGGCGACCAGGCGCGGGCGTCGGATCCCAGTGTCCACGCCGCCCTGTCGGCCTCCGCCCGCAGCGGCAAGACGCAGGTGCTGAGCGCGCGGGTGCTGCGCCTGTTGCTGTCCGGCGTGCGGCCCGAGAACATCCTTTGCCTGACCTTCACCAAAGCCGGCGCGGCGGAGATGGCCAATCGGATCAATACGCGGCTCGCGACCTGGGTGCGGATGCGCGATCAGGACTTGAGAATAGATCTTATCAATCTCGGCGAAGCCAATGATCCGCCGACCATGCAGCGGGCGCGGCGGCTGTTCGCCAAAATCCTCGACGCTCCCGGCGGCCTGTGCATCCAGACCATCCACAGCTTCGCCCAGGCGCTGCTGGCGGCGTTCCCCGCGGAGGCCGGGATCACGCCCGGGTTCCGGGCGATCGAGGGGCGGGAGGAAGCCCAGCTCGCCCGCGACACCCTGGC
>JBKJYX010000315.1:0-4509 GCA_046715575.1 Sphingomicrobium sp.
GGACCGGAGCGGCGGATTTTTGCTGGAATGGACGCATGACGGACCGACGCGACAATAGCCGCCATATCACGGCCCGCACCGGCGCCACCCTCGTCGCCAAAAGCTGGCAGACCGAGGCCGCCGTGCGGATGCTGATGAACAACCTCGACGACGAGGTTGCCGAGGATCCGCAGAGCCTGGTCGTCTACGGCGGCATCGGCCGGGCGGCGCGCAACTGGGCGTGCTTCGACACCATCGTCGCAACCCTCGAACGGCTCGAGGACGACCAAACCCTGCTCGTCCAGTCGGGCAAGCCGGTCGGTGTCTTCCGAACCCACAAGGACGCCCCCCGCGTGCTGATCGCCAACTCCAACCTGGTGCCCAAATGGGCGACCTGGGAAGTGTTCAACCAGCTCGATCGCGCCGGGCTAATGATGTACGGCCAGATGACCGCCGGCAGCTGGATCTACATCGGCACGCAGGGCATCGTCCAAGGCTCGTTCGAGACCTTCGCCGAGATGGGCCGCCAGCATTATGGCGGCGATTTGCGCGGCCGCTGGATCCTTACCGCCGGGCTCGGCGGCATGGGCGGCGCGCAGCCCTTGGCGGCGGTGATGGCCGGCGCCCACTGCATCGCCATCGAGGTCCAGGAAAGCTCGATCGCCAAGCGCCTCGAGACCCGCTACCTCGACCATCGCGCCACGACCATCGACCAAGCGCTCGCCATCATCGCCGCCGCGACCGAACCGACCAGCGTCGGCCTGCTCGGTAACGCCGCCGAGATCCTCCCCGAAATGCTTAGGCGAGGCATCCGTCCCGACGCCGTCACCGACCAGACAAGCGCCCACGACCCCGCCAACGGCTATTGCCCGGCCGGCTGGAGCGTCGCCAAGTGGATCGCCAAGCGCGAGACCGACCCCGCCGCCGTCGCTGCCGCCGCGCGCCAATCAATGGCCAAACACGTCGAGGCGATGCTCGCCTTCAAGGCGCTTGGCGTGCCGACCTTCGACTATGGCAACAACATCCGTCAGGAAGCCAAGGACGCCGGCGTCGACCGCGCGTTCGATTTCCCCGGCTTCGTCCCCGCCTATGTCCGACCCCTGTTCTGCCGCGGCATCGGCCCGTTCCGCTGGGTCGCCTTGTCCGGCGATCCGCAAGACATCTACAAGACCGACCAGCGGGTCAAAGAGCTGATTCCCGACGATCCGCACCTCCATCGCTGGCTCGACATGGCCCGCGACCGCATCGCCTTTCAGGGGCTGCCGGCGCGCATCTGCTGGGTCGGCCTCGGCCAGCGCCACCGCCTGGGCCTCGCCTTCAACGACATGGTCCGCAACGGCGAAGTCTCCGCCCCGATCGTCATCGGCCGCGACCATCTCGATTCGGGCTCGGTCGCCTCGCCCAACCGCGAGACCGAAAGCATGAAGGACGGCAGCGACGCCATCTCCGACTGGCCTTTGCTCAACGCTTTGCTCAACACCGCCTCGGGCGCGACCTGGGTATCGCTTCACCACGGCGGCGGCGTCGGCATGGGCTATTCGCAGCACGCCGGCATGGTGATCGTCGCCGACGGCACCGACGACGCCGCCCGCCGCCTCGCGCGCGTCCTCTGGAACGACCCCGCCACCGGAGTCATGCGCCACGCCGACGCCGGCTATGACGACGCGGTCGATTGTGCGCGCGAACAGGGCCTGGACTTGCCTATGGTGGGGCGGTGAAACTCAACCCAGAAAGCATCGACCTCGCGACCCTGCGCGAACTGTGGGCCGGCGAAGCCGCGTCGCTCGACGATGCCGCGATGAGCCGCGTCGCCCAGGCCGCCGCCTCGATCGATCGCATCGTCGCCGGTGGCGACACGGTCTACGGCGTCCACACCGGCTTCGGCAGCCTCGCCAATACCCGTATCCCCGGCGACCGCCTCGCCGAGCTCCAGCGCAACCTCATCCTGTCGCATAGCGCGGGCTTGGGCGAGCCACTGCCACGCCACGTTGTGCGCCTGATGATCGTCCTCAAATTGCTCGGCCTCGGCCGCGGCTATTCCGGCGTGCGCACCGTGATCATCGACGCGCTCCAGGGCCTGCTTGATCGCGACGCAATGCCGCTCATCCCATCGCAGGGCAGCGTCGGCGCCTCGGGCGACCTCGCCCCGCTCGCCCATCTGATCGCGTCGCTGATCGGCCACGGCAGCATCGACGTCGCCGGCGAAATCCTGCCCGCCGCGGCGGCGCTGCGAAAGCTCGAAATGGAGCCGCTCGAGCTCGGCCCCAAGGAAGGCCTGGCGCTGATCAACGGCACCCAGGCCTCGACCGCGATCGCCCTCGACGCTCTGTTCATGGGCGAGCGCGTATTTGCCGCCGCCCTCGCCGCCGGCGCGCTGTCGGTCGATGCGCTTAAGGGCAGCGTCCGCCCGTTCGACCCCCGCATCTCCGCATTGCGCGGCCAGCCCGGGCAGATCCGCGGCGCCTTCGAAATCGCGGCCCTGCTCGACGGCAGCGCGATCCTCGCCAGCCACGGCCGCTGCGGCCGAGTCCAGGACCCATACAGCTTCCGCTGCCAGCCGCAGGTGATGGGCGCCGCGCTCGACTTGCTGACCAACGCCGCCCGCACCCTGACCATCGAGGCCGGCGCGGTCACCGACAATCCGATTGTCTTCGGGGCGGGCGGGGACCAAGGCTCCGACACCGCCATCTCCGGCGGCAATTTCCACGCCCAGCCGGTCGCCTTCGCCGCCGACATGATCTCGATGGCGCTGTGCGAAGTCGGCTCGCTCTCCGAGCGCCGCACCGCCGTGCTGGTCGATCCCAAGATGAGCGGCCTCCCCGCCTTCCTGGTCGAGGATTCGGGCGTCAATTCGGGGCTGATGATCCCGCAAGTCACCGCCGCCGCTCTGGTCAGCGAGAACAAGGGCCTCGCCTACCCCGCCAGCGTCGATTCGATTCCCACGTCCGCCGGCCAGGAAGATCACGTCTCCATGGCCCCAATCGCCGCGCGCAAAGCGTGCCAGATCGCCCGCAACGCGGCAGGCGTCGTCGCCATCGAGCTGATCGCCGCCGCCCAGGGCATCGACTGCCACGACCCGCTCGAAACGTCGTACAAATTACAGGTCGTCCACGCCAAGGTCCGCACGCTGTCGCCCTACCTCACCACCGACCGCTACTGGTCCGACGAAATCGCCGCGGTCCAGGACGCCGTGCTGGCGGGGGTGATCAGCGGGGAGTCACTTCTTTAGCCGTCATTGCGAGGAGCCGAAGGCGACGCGGCAATCCAGCGATAACAAAAGACTGGATTGCCGTCCCCCGGACCTGATCCGGGGTCGCAATGACGACGTTCCCTCAGCCGCTGACCCGCGTCCAGCGCTGGGTTCTGCACAGGATCCCCATGAAGGCGCAGCCGCGGACTTCGAGGCTGTTTTCCCCGACCGGCCGGATAGTCGCCGAGCCGTGGAGGTTGCGCTTGGGGTCGAACGCCCGGCCCTTATAGGCGCCGTTGCCGACCGGCCTGAAGCCGGACATCAGCTGCGCTCCGACCAGGCTTTGCGTGCCGCCTTTGCGGGCGGTGGTCTTGGCCTTGTCGGATGCCCAGGCGACCTTGCCGCAATAAGCCGCGCCGCAGCGCGCGACGTGGATGATCACATTTTGCTTGGGGTTGGTCCAGCGCCCCTCGATCGGCGCCGCCGCTGCGGCGGACGCGCATCCCAGCAATGCCAGTCCAATCAAAATCCGTTTCATGTGAGCCCAATTAGCCGCCGTTTGTGGCGGCATTGGTGCGCTCAGATTGCGTCAAGATGAACGCGCCCGACGAGGCGTTCGGCGGACGCGGGGAGCTGAGGGGCACACACCCCAAGCCGTCTTTGCGAGGAGCGTAGCGACGCGGCAATCCAGCTAACAACGAACCTGGATTGCCGCGCTGCGCTCGCAAAGACGAAAATCAATGAAAATCGCGGCTTTTGGGAATAATCTCCACATCGCGCGGATGGCGCCCGGCCGGCGGGCGCCAGCTGCCCGGCGCGTCGCTCTGGCTGAGCGTCGACGGCAGCGCTTCGTCGCTTAGGTGCCGAAGCATCACCGAATCGTCCTCCAATCCGCGCGCGACGACGTGGATCACGCCTTCCTCGCTCTGCACCACCCCGCGCACCGCCATCAGCCGCGCGCCCATGACGATCTTGCGCTGTTGCTCGAACACGTCGGGCCACACCACGAGGTTGGCGACGCCGGTCTCGTCCTCGATGGTGATGAAGCACACGCCCTTGGCGCTGCCCGGCCGCTGGCGGATCAGCACCAGGCCGGCGATCGCGACGGGTTTGCCGTTGCGAACATTTTCCAGCTGGTTCGCGGTGACGAAGCCGCGCGCCGCATAATGGGCGCGCAAAAACCGCATCGGGTGCGCCTTCAATGACAAGCGCACCGTCTGGTAATCGTTCACCACATGCTCGCTGAGCGGCATCGCCGGCAGCTTCGCGGTCTCGGCTTCGGCGCCCTCGTCGCGTGCGTCCGCCGCGGCGAACAGCGGCAAATCGGGCGCCGGTTTGAG
>JBKJYX010000316.1:0-4532 GCA_046715575.1 Sphingomicrobium sp.
TGACGCGCAATTCGAAAAGTTTCTCGTCAAGCCCGATTACGACCTGCTGCTCGGCAAGCGAACCTACGACATCTTCGCCGCTTACTGGCCGAACAACCGGGACAACCCGATCGGCGAGCGATTTCAGCGCATCAACAAATATGTGCTGACTCATTCCGACGAACCGCTGGCGTGGGACAACAGTCACAAAATATCGGGCCAGACGGCCGCGACTGTCGAGGAGCTCAAAAAAAGCGACGGCCGCGACTTGCTCATCCAAGGCAGCAGCACGCTCTATCCGCCACTGATCTCGGCTGGGCTGATCGATCGCCTGTTGTTGATTCGGTATCCCGTCGTGCTCGGTAAAGGGAAGCGGCTGTTCGACGGCTCCGAGAGCCCCGGCACGCTTCGGCTGGTCGACCACTTCGTCTCTGACAAGGGTGTGGTCTTCACGACCTACGAGCCAGCCGGTGAGGTCAAGACCGGCACCTTCGCGACAAAGGAGCCGAGCGAGGCCGAGCTCGAACTGCGCAAGAAGATCAAGGAAGGAGCCTGGTGAGCCCTTTGACGTCGCTCAGGACAGGCCTGCAGCTCTACGCGCACCCTTTCTCGTCCTATTGCCAGAAGGTCTTGATCGCGCTGTGGGCCGACGGCACCGAATTCGAATACCGGATGCTCGATCAGGAGCATCCGGAAAATATGGACGAACTCAAGCGCCGCTGGCCGTTCGGCAAGTTCCCGCTGCTGGTCGATGTCGGCGAGACGGTGGTCGAGACGACGCCGATCATCGACCATCTGCAGCTGCATCATCCGGGCCCCAACCGCTGGATTCCGGACGGCGACCTAGGCCTGCGCGTTCGTTTCCTCGACCGCTTCTTCGACATCTACGTGATGGAAAACATGACCAAGGCGGGTCTCGACATCCTGCGCCCCGAAGGCTCGCGCGACCCGTACGGAGCGCAAGCCGCTCGCGACAATCTGCACAAGGCGTACGACTGGCTCGAGGCGAACCTCGGCGACGGGCCGTGGGCGGTGGGCGAACAGTTCACGCTCGCCGACTGCGCCGCGGCGCCGTCATTGTTCTACGCCGACTGGGTCGAGGAGATCGGGCCTGAGCGCCCCAAGCTCAGTGCCTATCGGGCGCGGCTGCTCGCCCATCCGATCGTCGCCCGCGCGGTCGACGAGGGCCGCCCGTACCGCCCGTTCTTCCCGCTGGGTGCACCCGACCGGGATTAGGGCGTTGTAGCATCAGACATTTCGGAGACTGCTGATGCGATACCTGCCCCTGCTCCTCGTCCTGCCGCTGCTCGTCGCCTGTGAACGCGCAGCGCCCGACCCGCGCGGGGTGGACCGCGACGAGACCTTGCTGACGGTCAGCGCGAGCGGCCGCGCCGACACCCGGCCCGACGAAGCGCGGCTGCAGCTCGGCGTGCAGTCGATGGCCGCCTCGTCGGGCGAGGCCAGCCGCCTCAACCGCGAGAAAATGGATCGGGTGACCGCCGCGCTGGCTACGCTCGGCGTCAAACCCGACGACCTCCAGACTCGCAACCTCAGCCTGCAGCGGATCGACTACGGCCCTGAGCGCGGCCGCTTCCGCGCCGACAATATGGTCGAGGTCAAGCTGCGCGACATGAGCAAGGTCGGCGACGCCGTGGCCGTAGTCACAGAAGCCGGCGCCAATGTGTTGTCGGGGCCCGAACTCCGCGTGTCCGACCGCGAGACCGCCAACCGCTCGGCCTATGCCGCGGCATATAAAGCAGCCCGGCAACGCGCCGAAGCCTATGCGAGCGCGGCCGACCTCAAGATCGCTCGCGTGCTGGCGATCCATGATGGCGGCGAAAGCAACATGCCGATCCCCTATGCTCGAACCGGGAACGTCTCGGCGCAAAGCATGGCACCGGCTTCGCCTCCGCCGGCTCCCTTCAGTCCCGGGATCAACACCACCGAAGTCCACGTGCGCGTCGACTTCGCGCTCGCCGGAAAATGATCAGGCGAAGGCCGGCGAGCGCCTGAGCGACTGGTACGCTTCGATCACTTCGCGCAGGCGGGTCTCGTGGCTTCGGTCGCCGCCATTCTTGTCGGGGTGGTAGCGCCGGACCAGCTTCGAATAGCGGCTGCGCAAGGCATGGCGGTCGGTATCTTCGCCCAGGCCAAGCACCGACAACGCTCGCCGCTCGGGCCCAGAGAAGCGCGATACTTCTTGCTGTCGGCCATTGCGAAAGCGCCCGGCGATCACGTCCAGCGGGTCGTCGAAATCTGCCCACGCCGGAATTGCGCCGGCGGTCGGCGAAAAGACGCGGACCGACCGATCCCACCCGCCATAAATCCTCTGCGCCGCCGAGATTTCTTCCGCGCTCATGCCCTGAAAATAATTATACCTCGAATTATGCTCGCGGACATGGTCGAGGCACAGGAATTGCCAACTCCCCGGCCCATTGAAATTGGCCGGCTCGAGCGGCGCCTTATATTCGCCTGGCTCGCCGCAGCCGGGGACGGCGCAGCGGTCCCGCGCGCCTTCGACCCGGCCGTGCATTTTTGGATTACGCGATGCCACTCACTTTCTCACTTACCGAACCGGCCTATATAAGCGCGATGAACGCTCCTTTTACAGGTCCGGTCGCAAGTGAAATGCTGCGGCGGCTTGCAGCGCTTGACCCAAGCCGGGTGGAGCTGGTCGACGACAGCGAGGCGCACCGGGGCACGGCGGCCACAACCCGGCCGGCGAAAGCCACTTCAGCTTGAGGATCGAGAGCGCCGCCTTCGCCGGCAGGTCGCGGGTCGAACGGCAGCGCCTGGTTCACAAGGCGCTGGGTGACTTGCTCGACGAACGGGTCCACGCGCTGTCGATCCGCGCCACCGCGCCTGGAGAGTCAAACGAGCGGGAATCATGAGCGAGAGCATCATCCAGACCGTTACGCCGGTCACCCACGACCTCGGCGCCTTCAAGGTCCGCCGCGCGCTGCCGACCAAGGAACGCACGATGGTCGGCCCGTTCATCTTCGTCGACGAGTTCGGCCCCGCGAGCCTCCCACGCGGACAGGGGATGGACGTCCGGCCCCACCCGCACATCAACCTCGCCACCGTCACCTATTTGTTCGAGGGCACCATCGAGCACCGCGATTCGCTGGGCTCGCGCAAAGTGATCGAGCCGGGCGCGGTCAATCTGATGACCGCCGGCAAGGGCATCGTCCACTCCGAGCGCTCGCCCGCGGAGAGCCGCGCCGCCGGGCCCAGTTTCTATGGCATGCAGACCTGGCTCGCGCTGCCCGACGGCAAGGAGGAGCTCGATCCGGCGTTCGACCATGTGCCAGGCGAAGGCTTGCCGTTGGTCGAGGAAGGCGGTGCCTCGGCCCGGGTGCTGATGGGGACCTTGTGGGGCGCGACCGCGGCGACGCCGTGCCATTCGCCGACCAACTACGCCGACATCGTCCTGACCGTGGGGAGCAGCTTGTCCATCGACAGCGATGCCGACGAGCGCGCGGTGATGCTGGTCGGCGGCGAGGCCGAGCTCGACGGGCAGCGCCTGGAGCCATTCGCGCTCTACGTCCTCGCGCCTGGCTACGCTCCTCGCCTGAGCACCTCGACCGAAGCCCGCGCCATGTTGATGGGCGGCGGCGCTTTTGCGACCCCGCGCCACGTTTATTGGAACTTCGTCTCCTTGTCGCGCGACCGCATCAAGCAGGCGGCGGAGGACTGGAAGGCGCGGCGCTTCCCGCCGATCCCCGGCGACGACCAGGAGTTCATCCCGCTTCCCGAAGTGCCGACCACCGTCAGTTATCCGTGAGCGAAATCCGCCGAGTCCCGCTGTCGACCGGAGTCACCCTCAACGTGGCGCTGGCGGGCGATGCCGAAGCGCCGCCGGTGATCCTGCTTCACGGCTTTCCCGAATCGCACCGCACCTGGCGCGGGGTAGCGCCGGTGCTGCAGGGCCGCTTGCGGCTGGTCATGCCCGACCAGCGCGGCTTTGCCGGATCGGACCGGCCGCAAGAGGTCGATGCGTACCGGACGGACAAGGTCGTCGCCGATATGTTCGCGCTGGCCGACGCGCTGGGGATCGATCGCTTCGCCTTGGTCGGGCACGATTGGGGCGGCGCGGCGGCGTGGGCTGCGGCGATCCGCGGCGACCCGCGCATCGAGCGCCTCGCGATCATCAACTCGCCGCACCCGGTAATCTTCCAGAAGAGCCTGGTCGACGACGCCGCCCAGCGCGCCGCCTCGCAATATATTACCGCCTTCCGCACGCCCGGATTCGAGCAAGCGGTCGAGGCGATGGGTTATGAGAAATTCTTCGACAAGAGCTTCGGGCCGCACGTCGATCTGTCGATCATCCCGGAAGCCGAACGCAAGCAATATATCGCCGACTGGTCCCAGCCCGGCGCGCTGACCGCGATGCTCAACTGGTACCGGGCGTCGCAGCTGATCGTCCCGCCGCCGGGCGCCACCGTGCCGATCCCGGACTGGGCGCTCGGCGCGTTTCGCAAGGTGGGGGTGCCGAGGCTCGTCGTGTGGGGGATGCGCGACCCGGCGCTGCTGCCGCTCCAGCTCGACGGCCT
>JBKJYX010000317.1:0-3359 GCA_046715575.1 Sphingomicrobium sp.
GCCGCGACGCGAACACCCAGGTGGCGGGCCAGCGCTGCTGCTGATCAGCGAAGGCGAACCATTGCGAGATCAGCGAGTCATAAGCAGCGGTGGAGGCGAACGCTTTGGCCGCCAGCCGCTTGCGCAGGCCGAGCGGCGTGGCGCCGCTGTTGGCGTCGAGTTCGGCCAGCAGCGCGTCATAGTCCCCGGGGTCGGTAACCACGGCGACGTGGGCGTGGTTCTTGGCCGCCGAGCGGATCATCGACGGGCCGCCGATGTCGATATTCTCGATGATCGTGTCGCGATCTGCGCCGCTCATCACGGTCTGCTCGAACGGGTAGAGGTTGACGACGACGAGGTCGATCGGGGCGATGCCGTGCTCATCCATCGCCGCGAGATGTTCAGCATTGTCGCGGACGCCGAGCAGGCCGCCGTGGACCTTGGGGTGAAGCGTCTTGACCCGCCCGTCCATGATCTCGGGAAAGCCGGTCAAATCGGCAATGTCGCGCACCTCGTGGCCGAGCTCGCGCAGCCGCGCGGCGGTGCCGCCGGTCGAGACCAGCTCGACATTATGGCGCGCGAGACCGGCGGCGAGCGTGTCGAGGCCCGCCTTGTCGGACAGCGAAATCAGCGCGCGTCTGATGGGTACCAGGTCGGTCATTCGTTTCCTTAGCTGGTGCGGCGGAACTGCCAGCCGATTTCGCCGCCGATGCCCGACATTTCGCCGACGATCACCAATTGCGTGGTCGGATGGGATGCGCCGGCGCCGTCGACGACGATGCTTTCCTCGGTGGTCAGCATCGCGCCCCGGCAGCGGAAGTTCCACGGCGGCGTGCCGCGCGAGCGCAGGATCGCGCCCATGCCGTCGGCGGTCAGCGTCGCCTCGACGCCCCGTGCCAAATGGAAGCGGACCGCGAACGGCACTGCCTCGCGGACCTTGCGGCGCCCCTTGGCGATCAATTGGTCGGCGCCGCGCAATTCCTTGCCATCATTGCCGAGCATCAGGCTGCGCTTGTGGATCAGGCCGAAGCGGCGGACGTAGCCGTCGTGGGTGGACTCGATGCGGCTCGAATCATTGTCCTCGGAGCGGTCGACGGTGACGTCGGTGACGCCCTTGCCGAGCGAGCCGTCGTGGAGGATCGCGGTTGAGTTGGTTTCGTCGAGAACCAGGGTGCTGTGCGCCGCGGTCGAGCGCAGCGCCTCGATGAGCTGCGCGGAGAGATTGGAAGGCAAAGGCGCGGGGCCGGCGCAATTGACGATCAGCCGCTGCGGGCCGTCGGACATCTCGAACGCCAGGGTCGAGGCAGCGCCGTCTTTCATCTTCGGCGGCGGCGGCGGGGCGGCGTCGAGCACCAGGATCGTGCCCAGCGCCGACATCCGCTGATAGCCCCAGCCGCGGGCGGCGCGCAAAGGCCGGGCGCGCAGGCCGCAGCCTTCGATCAGGGCTGACAGGCGAGACGCCTCGCCGGGATTGCCGCCCTGCCAGCTCGACAGTGCGCCGTCGCCCATGGTGACGCCGTGCAGCGCGGCGAGGGCTGCAGCGGCGGCGGCCTGGATGCCGTCGGGCAGCGTCTGCTTGGCGGCGAAGTAAGCGGCGCGGAGCAGCCCGAGGCGGTCGACCAGCAGCATCTGCTCATAGGGCGAGCGGCTGGTCAGGCCGCCATCTTCGAACTGGGCGGTGGCCAAGGCGCGCGCGAGCCCGGCTTCGCCGCGCGCCACCCGGGTGACGCCGCCCTGGACGAGCAGGCCGGCGGCAACCACGCCGGCCCAGGCGGTGATCCGTTTCAGGCCGGGCGGGGCGCGGTCGGCGTTGGCGTCAAGGTACCGCGCGCCGCGCGCCAGCGTGTTCAGAAGCGCCGAGCGATAGCCGGCGTCGCGGCTCGACAATATGTACGGCGCGTAAGCGGTCCAGAACAGGATCCGCTCGCCCCACAGGTCGGGCCGCCAGGCGTCGTCGGCGCGGGTGCCGTGGGCCAGCAGCCAGCGCCCAGCCAGGGCCTCGGCGAGCTTGGCGCCGTTCTCGCGGCTGGCGGCGGCGGCGAGGTCGCGGAGCCAGGAAAAGCCCTGGAGCTGTTCGGCGAGCGGGCCCTCTGCGCCGACCGCGGCGAAATCAGCTGACGATAGCGACAGGGTTTCGGCGCCGACGCTGAAGCGGCCGGCGAGCAGGGCGTCGCCGCGGCCGCGATCGCCGGCGACATGGTCGCGCGGGACGGCGGCGAGCTTCAGCGGTTGCCGGCCGTGGCCAACCAGGCGCGAGAATAAAGAGCCGCGGGCGAGCTTGCGGACGATATCGCGTTCCGCCGCGGTGACAGCCGCGGGAATGCCGCTCATCCGTCTCCCCGCAGCGCGGCGATATTCGCGGAATATTGATCCGGCCCGCCGCGGAAAGCCGCGGTCCCGGCGACCAGCACATTGGCCCCGGCGGAGACGGCCTGGCGCGCGGTCTCGGGGTCGATCCCGCCGTCGACCTCGATCTGGATTTCGAGGTTCTGCTTGGCGACCCGGCGCGCGACCGCCTCGATCTTCTTCAATTGGCCGGTGAGGAATTTCTGGCCGCCGAAGCCGGGATTGACGCTCATCACCAGCACCAGGTCGATGTCCTCGAGCACATAGTCGAGCATCTTGGCCGGGGTCGCCGGGTTCAGCGACACGCCGGCTTTCTTGCCAAGCGCCTTGATCCGCTGGACGGTGCGGTGGAGGTGCGGCCCAGCCTCGGGATGGACGGTGATGACGTCGGCGCCCGCTTCCGCGAAGGCATCGAGAAATCCATCGGCCGGCGCAATCATCAGATGGACGTCGAGCGGCTTCTTAGTGTGCGGGCGGAGCGCTTTGACGACCGCCGGGCCGATTGTGAGATTGGGGACGAAATGGCCGTCCATCACGTCGATGTGCAACCAGTCGGCGCCGGCCTCGTCCATGGCGCGGACTTCCTCGCCAAGCCGGGCGAAGTCGGCGGACAGGATCGACGGGGAGATCAATGGAGCGGCCATGGCGCCGATTAGACGCTAATCGGCCACGCGGACAAGGCGCGCGGCGAAGAAGCCGTCGAGGCCTCCTTGGTCTTCGAGCAATCCGGGGAGGATGCGCAGGCGCCTGGCTGCGTCTGGCGTGACGAAGTCGGGCAGGCCGGTCGGCGGGTCGAGGCGGAAGTCGGGCCGCGCGGCCAGGAATGCGGTCACGATCGCCTCCCCTTCCTCATACTCAAGCGAGCAGACCGAATAGACCAAAGCGCCGCCGGGATTGAGCCAGGTCGCGGCGCGGTCGAGCAGCCTGGCCTGAACCTCGGCGCTGCCGGCGATGATCGGCGGCCGGGCGCGGTAAAGCACTTCGGGATGGCGGCGAAAGGTGCCGGTCGCCGAGCAGGGCGCGTCGAGCAGGAT